>DASWPR010000332.1:0-19033 GCA_036398455.1 Dokdonella sp. | reverse complement strand
GCTACAAGGAAGGCGGCGGTGCGGACGCGAGCTTCGAACGCAAGATCGCCTGGATGCGCCAGCTGCTGGAAAGCAAGGACGCGCGCGACGACGATGCGGCCCTGCTCGCCGGCTTCCGCACCGAGGTCGTCGAGGATCGCGTCTACCTGCTGACGCCGAAGGGCCAGGTGATCGACCTGCCGCGTGGCGCGACCGTGCTCGACTTCGCCTATGCGATCCATACCGACGTCGGTCACCGCTGCCGCGGCGCCAAGGTCAACGAGCGCATCGTGCCGCTGACCTTCCAGCCGGTCAGCGGCGACCGCATCGAGGTGCTCACCGGCAAGGTGCTGGAACCGCGGCGCGACTGGCTGTCGACCCATCACGGCTTCCTCACCACGCACCGTGCGCGCGAAAAAGTGCGCACCTGGTTCAAGCGCATCGACCTGGCGCAGAACCTGGCCGCCGGCCGCGTGCTGCTCGAACGCGAGCTCAAGCGCCTGGCCCTGCACAACGCCAATCTCGACGGCCTGCCGGAACGCTTCCAGCTGCGCAGCCACGACGATCTGCTCGAAGCGCTCGCGCTCGGCGACATCAGCACCGGCCAGATCGCGCGCGCGCTGCACGAACTGACCGCGCCGCCGGCGCCCGAACCCGGTACGGTGCCGCCGCCGGTGCCCAGCCGCGTGCCCAGCGCGGAGCAGGGCGCGATCATCATCGACGGCATCGGCAACCTGCTGACCCAGCTCGCACGCTGCTGCCAGCCGCTGCCGGGCGATGCCATCACCGGCTACATCACGCGCGGCCGCGGCGTCTCGGTGCACCGCAGCGACTGCAGCCAGCTCGCCAAGCTGCGCGAGCGCGACGAAAGCCGCGTCATCACGGTCGAATGGGGCAACCGCAAGCAGGCTTCCTACGACGTCGACATCACCGTACGCGGCTACGATCGCAAGTGGCTGCACAAGGATGTCAGCAACGTGATCGCCTCGGCCAACGCGCACGTCATCGCGGTCAATGCGCGCATCGACTCCGCCCGCGGCATCGCGATCATGGACTACGCCCTGCGCGTCGCCGACTTCGGTCAGCTGAGCGGCCTGCTCGGGCAACTCCTGGCGGTGCCGAACGTGATCGAGGCGCGCCGGATCAGCTGACCGGCAGGAAAGTCGCCGGGAATCACGCCGCGTTGACACGCGCCATCGTCTGCTCGCTGGGTGGGTGCGCGGAGCGCGTGCTATCCTGAAAAGCCAACCCGATGCCGGCTGGCGTGGTTCGCCACGGGCCGGTTTTCCAGCGCGGACATGACGCGAACGTGATCGAGATCCCCGGTTACCGACTTCTGCGCCAGCTTGGCCGCGGCGGCATGGCGACGGTCTACCTGGCCGTGCAGGAGTCGGTCGACCGCGAAGTCGCCCTGAAGATCATGTCGCCGGCCCTGCTCGCCGACCCGAACTTCGGCGAGCGCTTCCTGCGCGAGGCGAAGATCGCCGCACGCCTGCATCAGCGCCATGTCGTCGGCATCCACGACGTCGGCCGCGCCGGCGACTATCACTACATCGCGATGGAATACCTCAGCGGCGGCCCGGTCCTGCTGAAGGACGGCAGTGCGCGCGACATGGCCTTCGCGCTGCGCGTGACGCGCGAGATCGCCGGAGCGCTCAACTACGCGCAGGAGAAAGGCTTCGTCCACCGCGACGTCAAGCCGGACAACATCCTGCTGCGCGACGACGGCTCTGCCGCGCTGACCGACTTCGGCATCGCGCGCGCGCTCGATTCGACCCTGCGCATGACCAAGACCGGCGCCGTCGTCGGCACGCCGCACTACATGAGCCCCGAGCAGGCGCGCGGCAAGCAGATCGACGGCCGTTCCGATCTGTACGGCCTCGGCATCGTGCTGTTCGAGATGCTGGTCGGCCGCGTGCCCTACCACGCCGACGATTCGCTCGCGATCGGCATCATGCACATCACCCAGCCGGTGCCCGAGCTGCCGGAAAGCCTCGGCGTGCTGCAGCCGCTGATGACGAAGCTGCTTGCCAAGCAGCCGGAAGACCGTTTCCAGACCGGCAACGACGTCGCCGCGGCGATCGCCGAGATCGAACGGCGCATGCGGGACGGCGCCCTGCCGGAGCTGGCCGGTACGCCGAACGGATACCGCCGCACGGCGACGCCGGCCGACACCTTCGTTTCCGCAGTGCCGTCGCCGGCGCCGGGCGATTCGATGCGCGAGCGCGCCGAGCCGAACCTCGGCCGTCTCGACCAGATCGTTGCCGCCCTGGACGACGATGCGATGCGTGCCGATCGCGGCGGCGGTGCGGGCCCGCGTGCGCGCGACCGCAGCTCGCGCGGCGGCACGTTCGCAGCGGTCGCGATCGTCGCGCTGCTGCTCGCGGCCGGCGCCGCCTGGCATTGGCAGGACCGCCTGCGCGCCTGGCTGCCGCGCACCGAGTTCAACGACACCTTGTCGCGTGCGCAGCGTGCGCTCGATGCCGGCAAGCTGAGCGGCAACCAGGGCGACAGCGCGCGCGAACTTTTCCTCGCAGCGCGCGCGCAGGACCCGGACAACGACATCGCGCGCCGCGGCCTCGATACGGTCGGCAGGAAATTGCTGGACCGCGCCGACAGCGCCTTCAAGGCCGGCGATCTGGCGGCTGCGCGGCAGTCGCTCGATGGCGCGCGCGAACTGCTCGGCGGCGGCGCCGACGTCGAGCGCGTCGATGGCGCGCTCAAGCAGGCCGAAGCGCGCGGCAGCGAAACCGAACAACTGCTCGACCAGGCGAAAGTCGCGCTCGACGCAGGACGCATCGTCGGCGACGATGGTGCAGCCGGCATCTATCAGCACGTACTCGCCAGTGAACGTGCGAACGCGCTGGCGCAGTCCGGCTTGCAGAAATGCGCCGACGCGCTGGCATCGCAGGCACGCACGGCACTCGGCGCAAAGGACACCGCGACCGCCAGCGCACGCAGCGACGACATCATGCGCGTCCTGCCGAGCTACGCCGGCTTGCCGGCACTGCGCGGCGAGATCGCGCAGGCGCGCGAGGCCGAGCGCACTGCACGCGAGGAAACGCTCACGCACGCCGAGGCGCAGATTCGCGCGGGCCACCTGGCGGGCAGCGACGATTCGGCGCTGGAGCTGTTCCGCTCGGTGCAGAAGCAGGACCCCGCCAACGCCCGCGTGAAGGAAGGGTTGCGTCGCATCGCGCAATCCTTCGTCGTGCAGGCGAACGCAGCCATCGACGACAGCAACGCCGGCGCCGCCGAGAAAGCGCTGAACGCGGCGGCCGAACTGGCGCCGGACCTGGCCGACCTGCGTGCTGCGCGCACGAACCTGCGCGAGCTGCGCGAACGCCTGGATATCAATGCCGAGCACGCCGTGGTGACGCCGGCGCAGGCCGAGCAGGTGCGCAAGCTGGTCGCCGACGCGAACCAGGCCAGCGTGGCCGGCAACCTGATCATTCCGCCCGGCGACAGCGCCTGGGACAAGTACCGCGCCGCGCTCGCGCTGGATGGCAACGACCGCGAAGCGCTGGCCGGCATCGCGCGCATCCCCGCACGTGCGAAGGAACTGTTTGCGCAGGCGCTGACGGACGGTGCGCCGCAACGCGCGCGCGCCCTGCTCGACGCGCTGCGCCAGACTGCGCCCGACGATGCGGCCGTGGCATCGCTGTCGGAGAAGCTCGCCAACGCCTTTCTCGATCAGGCCGACGCGCGCATCGGCGAAGGCCGCCGTTCGGATGCTGCGCGTGCGCTCAACGCCGCGCGCGAGCTGAGTCCGAACAATGCGCGGCTGGCGCCGTTGGATGCGCGCGTGCGCGCGCTGGGAGAAGGGCAAGGGTGAGGCGGGCGGGGCCGGCGTACGGCCTGAGACGGGCAGCGTTGCGCTGCCACGATCCCTCCCGTTGTGCCTGGACCGCCCTGGTTTTTGCAGCGCTGGCGGCTGCCTGCACACCTTCCGCAGGGACGATCGCCCCATGTGCCTTCTGCTGATCGCGGTCGATGCAACAGCTGAATTTCCGTTGCTGCTGCTCGGCAACCGCGACGAATTCCATGCGCGCGCGAGCGCGCCTGCGCAGCCGTGGGCCGAGGATCCGCGCTTCGTCGGCGGACGCGATCTGGTCGCCGGCGGCACCTGGCTCGCGGTGCGCAGTGACGGGCGCTTCGCCGCAGTGACCAACCTGCGCACCGGCCTGCCGGCAACCGCGCCACGCTCGCGCGGCTGGCTGGTGCGCGATTTCGTGCTCGGCGATATCGCGCCGCGGGACTATCTGGACGCCTTGCGAGCGACGGCTGCCGACTACGGCCCGTTCAACCTCGTCGCCGGCGACCGCAGCGGCGTCTTCGCACTCGGCAGCAGCGATCGCCTGGTGCGTCCGCTGAAAGCCGGCGTGCACGTCATCAGCAATGGACCGATCGGCGTGCACTGGCCGAAAACCCAACGCCTGCAGCGCCGCTTCGACAGCCTGCTCGCGGATGCCGCCACGCCGATCGACGAAGCGCGTCTGCTCGACCTGCTGCTCGACGAGACGCAGCCGCCCGACGATGCGCTGCCGGACACCGGTGTCGGCCGCGCCCTGGAACGCGTGCTCGCGCCGATCTTCATCCGCGGGACGAAATACGGCACGCGTGCGGGCACGCTCGTGATGCGATCGGCGGACGGCGGCAACCTGCTGCGCGAACGACGCTTCGCGCCGGTCGCAGCGATCGAGGGCGAGGCGCGCTGGTCGGGCGCCGCGGATCGGGAATTCAGCGGCGCGACCTCGTAAAAAAATGGGCTATTTGTAAAGTTTCATTCGTAGCTGCCGCGGTCGCGCACGCTATCATTGCGAATGAAATCGCAAGCAGGGTCCCTGGCAACATGAGCGAAAGGATGTCTTTTCTGCGGCCGATCGGAAACCTGTTCGCGCGTGCGCAGGCTCGCCCGCCGGCGCCGCCACCGCCACCACTGCCCGAGAGCGCCGCCGATGAACCGCCATCGACGACCACGACCGCGCATCCGAACGGCCATTTCTACTCGCCCGTCGTCGATACCGACGAGCTGAAGCCACGCGTCGACGAGCTTTGGCCGGCCGCGCCGACGATCGCCGGCATCGACTTCAACGACGCCGCGCACGAAGACATCCTGCGCACCTCGTTCGCGCAGTTCATGCCGGCCTACGATTATCCGGAAGTGCTGCCCGAATCGGCCGAGCCGTGGGCGTTCTTCACGCAGAATTCCCAGTTCAGCTGGCTCGACGCGCGCGCGTTCTTCGTGCTGCTGCAGCGCTGGCGGCCGCGCCGGCTGATCGAAATCGGCTCGGGATTTTCCACCTTGCTGGCGGCCGACGTGAACTGCCGTTTCCTCGGCGGCCAGCTCGACATCACCTGCATCGAGCCGTATCCGCGCGAGTTCCTCACGCTCGGCGTGCCCGGCGTTTCGCGTCTGCTGCAGGCGAAGGTGCAGGATGTCGATCCGGCCGAGTTCGATCGGCTCGAATCCGGCGACGTGCTGTTCATCGATTCGTCGCATGTCGCCAAGACCGGCAGCGACGTCAATTTCATCTATTTCCAGATCCTGCCGCGACTGGCACCCGGCGTTCGCATCCACATCCACGACATCTTTCTGCCGCACGAGTATCCGAAAGACTGGGTGCTCGACGACAACCGCAGCTGGAACGAGCAATACCTCGTGCGTGCGCTGCTGATGTATTCGGAACGCTACGAAGTCGAGTTCGGTTCGAACTACGCGTTCCATCGATTCCCGCAGCTCGTGCGCGATGGCTTGCAGCTGCCCGGTGGCCTCGGCTTCGGCGGCGGCAGCCTGTGGATTCGTTCGCGCCCGCGCTGACGCGGCGCGAACGCGACGAACATTCAGGGAAACAGGTTTCGCAGCGCATCGCGCGCGGCATCGAACGAGAAATGCCGTTCGACGTTCGCCAGTCCGTTCGCCGAGAGGCGCTTCCACAACGCCTCGTCGCGATACAGGCGCACGACACCGGCCGCGAACGCAGCGGCGTCGTCGGCGACGAGCACGTCCTCGCCGACACGCACATGCATGCCCTCGACCGCGATCGTCGTCGCGGCGACCGGCAGGCCATAGCTCATCGCCATGTTGACCTTGCCTTTCACCCCGGCGCCGTAGCGCAGCGGGGCGACTGAAACGCGGCAGCCGTCCATGTACGGCACGATGTCTTCGACGAAGCCATGCACGCGCACATGCTCGTCGGCGAGCGCGCGGATCGCGTCCGGCACCTTGCTGCCGATGACGTGGAAGTTCACCTCGGGCAATTCGCTGCGCACCCGCGGAAACACCTCGCGCACGAACCAGGTCACCGCGTCGGTATTCGGCGGGTGCTGGAAGCCGCCGACGAAGACCAGGTCGCGGCGCTCGCCGAACGGCTTGCGGCAGCCGAACACCTCGTGCACGTTGGACAGCACTTCGACGCGCGCGCCCGGCGCCTCGCGGGCGAGCAGTTCCTTCTCGACCGGGCTGACGACGAGGGTGACGTCGCACTCGCGGATCAGCTTCAGCTCCTGCTCGCGCGTGGTCGCGGCGAGGCGGGCCAGCTCGGGTTTGCCGGAGAGTTCCGCGGCGCGCTGCTCGCGCAGGTAGTGCAGGTCGACCGTGTCGAACGCGAGCGTCGCCTGCGGCGCATACAGGCGCACGAGGCCGACATAGCTGGCGGCGACGTAGTGGCGCGACAGGATGACCAGGTCGAACTCGCGTCCGCGTTCGCGCAGCAGGGTCACCGGATTGGCGGCCTGGTGGCCGTACAGCGCCTCGACGCCGAGTTCCTGCAACGCGGGTGTGTAGCGCTCGATCCAGGCGCGATTGTCCGGCAGGAAACTGGTCTGGCAGCCGAGGTCGGCCAGCACGCGCATCAGGTTGACCATGCGCAGCGAACCGGAATCCTGGTCCGGCGTCGGCGTCGTCGCATCGACGATGAGTACGCGCCGGGTCGCGCGATGCGTCGCCGCGCGCGCGATCGGCACGCCGGGCGCCGGCTGCAGGGCGAGCGCATCGTTCCACTTGTGCAGGAATTTTTCGCGATTGACGACCTGGTAGCGCTTGACGCCGCTGCCGACGTCCGTGCCCGACGTGATGCCCTCGAAGTGCACGACGGTCGCCGCGGGTTCGTAGTACACCTTGAGGCCGGCCGCGCGCACGGCGAATGCGAGATCGGTATCCTCGTAATAGGCTGGCGCATAGCGCGCATCGAACGCGCCGAGCCGCTCGAACAGGTCGCGCCGCAGCAGAATCGCGGCGCCAGAACAATAGTCGACCTCGCGGCGGAAGCCGTAGCGCGGATCGGCCGGATCGTCGAAGCGGCCGTAGTTCCAGCCCGAGCCGTCGTTGAACACGATGCCGCCGGCTTCCTGCAGGCGGCCATCCGGATAGACCAGCTTGGCGCCGACGAGGCCGGCCTGCGGCGCCTGCTCGATGCAGCCGACGAGGGCTTCCAGCCAGCCGGCCGTGACGAGGGTATCGTTGTTGAGGAACAGCACGTACTCGCCGCGCGCGATCGCAGCGCCGGCGTTGCACGAGCCGATGAAGCCGAGATTGGTCGTATTGCGCACGTTGCGTACGCCGGCGACGTCGGCGAGGCGCTGCGGCGTCGCATCGCCGGATGCATCGTCGACGACGATCACCTCGAACGGAACCGCGCCGGCATGCGCGGCGATCGAGCGCAGGCACGCGCTCGTGTAGGCGATCTTGTTGTACACCGGCATCACGATCGACACGCGCGGCGCATCGCTGCCGGCGAGGGCGAACGGCGCGAAGTCGTCCTGCGGTTCGGGGTAGGCGATGCGCAGGTGCGCCGGGCGCGTGCCGCGCAGTTCCTGCGCCATGCGCCGGAGCGTGCCGGCAACGCCGCGCTGGACAAGGCTGCCGCGCACGCGTCCGAGCACATTGCGCAGATGCAGGGCGCGGTAGGCGAGGCTGGCACGCACGCCGCTGAGGCGCGCCTTCGCACTGCGCAGCGGCGCGGTGATGCGCCACGAGGCACTGGCGAGCATCTGTTCGTAGTGCGGCTTGATGTCCTGCAGTTCGCCATTGAGCGCCAGCGCCCAGCGCGTGCGCTCGTCGAATTCTTCGCGCAGCGCAGACAGCTTGCCGTGCGCGCCGGCGAGTTCGCGGTTGAGGCCGTGTCCCCATTCGCCGCGGCGTTCGCTTTCGGCATGCGTCGCGGCGAGTTCGTCGCGCGCGGCGCGTTCGCGTTCGCGCAGCTGCGCGAGCTGGCGGGTCAGTGCCGCGTTTTCGAGCGAACCGCCGTGCGTGTCGGCGAGCGGATAGCGCGCCAGGGGACGCGGGCCGAGCTGCAGCAGGCGGCTGTATTCCAGCGACATGTCCTGCGCGCTTGCGCTGTCGAGCCGGCCGAGCGCGCTGCGCACCGCGGCGAGCGGCTCACGCGTTTGCGCCAGCGCCGCGATGCGCGCGACGATTGCGTCCACCGTCGCATCGACGAGGAAACCGTCGACGCCGTCGTCGATGCGCTCGGCCAGCGCGCCGATGCGCGTGGCGATGACGGGTACGCCGAGGCTGCGCATTTCCGACAAGGTGTAGCTGAAGGTTTCTGCGACCGTCGGCAGCAGCAGGGCGGCATCCGGACGGATTCGCGCGAGCAGATCCGGCAGCGCGTCACGCGCATAGTCGAGCAGGATGTGCACGTCGTTCTGGCCGAACAGCGCGTGCGCGTCGGCGCCGGCGCCGAGCAGGAACAGTTCGGCGTGCTCGCGCAGCCGCGGCAGTGCGGCGGCGAGCAATTCGGCGCCCTTGCCACGGCGCACGCGGCCGGGCACGAGCAGTCGCAGTCGCGGCCGTGCGGGCGGCGCGTCGCTGCGCGTCGCATCCGCCGGCCACGCAGCCAGGCCGTGCGGGATCACCTGCGCGGGCAACGCGCGCAGTTCCGGTGCCAGGCGCAACTGGTTCTGCAGCGCCGAGCGGCTCGGCGCGACCAGGTTCGCCGACGCCGCCAGCAGCGCGGCGACCGTTGCGTCGCGCAGCCGCCGCCAGTGCTGCGGGTCGCGATTGTCGAATTCGCCGTCGCTGCCGCCGGCATGCAGGTCGGCCGCGCGCTGCGCTTCGTCGAAGGGCAGGGCGGCATCGCCGAAGTCGCGATGCAGGGCCGGCCACAGTGGATAGTGATCGTGCACGATGCAGTACAGCGGCAGGCCGCTGCGCAGCGCATCGAGGCTGTGTCCGATCAGCGAGGACACGACGATCGCGTCGACGCAGTAGTCGCGAACGATGCCGGCGAACAGGTCGCGATAGCTCGCGTCGCCGAGCGCGGTGTCGGCGATCGGACGCGGCAGCGGCCAGCGCCGCAAGGGTGTCGAGGCGGGGCTGCCGTCGTGCAGTTCCAGCCATTCGCCGTGGCGGCGTCGCGCGAAACTGCCGCGCGCGACCAGCACGAGGTGATGCGCGCTGGAGTCCGCCGCCGCGTAGTCGCGCACCCAGCGTTCGGCCTCGACGGCAAACCCGTGCTGCTGCAGCGGCGCCAGTGGCGAAGGCGGTTCGGGATCGCGCGGATCGCGCTCGGCCGGCGGCTCCGCGAGCGTCGTCGACGTCTGCACGTAGAGATGATCGAGCAGCACGATGCGCAAGCCGGACGCTTCCACCGCGTCGCGTTCGCGCAGGCGCTCCGGGCCGAGTTCGGCCAGGCGCGCGCCGTGCCAGGCGCACAACCACGCCGGCGCGCCTGCGAAGAAATAGGGGTCGTCGCACAGGCGCCGGTCGGACCAGGCGTAGCACAGCGCGTCGATATGCGCGGCGTCCGCCGTGCTGGCTTGTTCGCGCGGCAGCGGGCGCCGCTGCGCGCTGTCGAGCGCAACCGCGCCGAGCACGTGCGCGCCATCGAGCGCGCGCAGCAAGCGTTCGCAGGCGAACTCCGGCAGCGCGAGATCGGCCCGCAGCAGGATCAGGTGCTCGCCGGGAAAACGCCGCGCGGCGGCGATCGCGACTTCGATCGGCGGCGCGCCGTGCTCGACCTCGGTCAGACGTTCGGCTTCCGGCCACGCCTCGCTTGCCGTACACGCCCCGGCCAGCGCGAGGCGCGCATCACGCGGCAGCCGGTCGCGCAGTTTTGCCAGCGTCGCTGCGTCCGCTGCCGACGTCGCGTAGACGCAGACGCGCAGCGGCATCGCCGTGGCGACGGGCGCGGCGGGTTCGGTCGTCGCGTTGCCGTCGGGCGGCTGCGCGGCGAACGGCATTGCGTGCATCGAAGCTCCAGGAAAAGCGCAAACGAACCCGATTATCGCCGATCGTCGCAGCGAGTGCTGCCGCACCTCGCCATGCGCGACGCGGCGCGGCTACACTGCTGCGCCATCATTCCGCCCCCGTGGCGGCCGCTCGCGGCCGCTGTCCCTGCGTAACCTGCCCTTGATCCGAATGCCCATGCGTTCTTTCCTGCGAGCTCGCTGAGCGTGTTGCATACGATCTGGCGCGTACTGCGAATCCCCTTCTGGCTGGGCCTCGGCCTCGCGATCGGTTTCCTCGGGCCGTATGCGTTTTATCTCGATCGCGAGGTGCGCGCGCGCTTCGACGATCTTTCGTGGGAATACCCGAGCCGCGTCTATGCGCGCCCGCTGCAACTCGCGCCGGCGCTGCCGCTGACCGCCGAAGCGCTGCAGTTCGAACTCGATGCGGCGCGCTATGTCGAGGACGCGCAGGCGAAGACGCCGGGCACCTTCCATCGCGAGGGTGCGCGCTTCACGATCTCGCGGCGCGGATTCATCTACCTGGATGGACGCGAACGCGACAAGCGCATCGCGGTGACGCTTGGCGACGGCCGCGTCGCGCAGCTCGCCGATGCGGACTCCGGCACGGCGCTGGCGAGCGCGCGGCTGGAACCGGCACGCATCGCGACCTTGTACGGTGCGCAGCAGGAAGATCGCCGCGTGGTCCAGCTCGGCGAGATTCCGCCGCTGCTCCTCGCCGGCCTGCAGGCGGTCGAGGATCGCGACTTCAAGCGCCATCACGGCATCGATGTCGTCGCGATCCTGCGCGCGGCCTGGGTCAACCTGATCGCCGGTCACGTCGTGCAGGGCGGTTCCACCCTGACCCAGCAGCTGGTCAAGAATCTCTTCCTCGACCGTGGCCAGACCTTCGCGCGCAAGTTGAACGAAGCGCTGCTGTCGCTGCTGATCGAAGCGCGCTACGACAAGAAGCGCATCCTGGAGGCCTACGTCAACGAGGTGTTTCTCGGCCAGCAGGGCGGCCAGGCC
The DNA here is from genome assembly GCA_036398455.1 of Dokdonella sp. Lineage (GTDB taxonomy): Bacteria > Pseudomonadota > Gammaproteobacteria > Xanthomonadales > Rhodanobacteraceae > Dokdonella_A. The sequence goes on along the minus strand of DASWPR010000332.1, from coordinate 7,855 downwards.
GTGCATGGTTTCGCCGCGGCGAGCGAGTTCTATTTTGGACGCGACCTGCGCGGCCTCGCGCCGGCCGACATCGCGCTGCTCGTCGGCATGGTGCAGGGGCCGAGCCTGTACGACCCGCGCAAGAATCCGGAACGCGCGCTCACGCGGCGCAATATCGTGCTGACGCAGTTCCGCGACACCGGCCTGATCGACGAGGCGACGTACGCGAGCGCGAGCAAGCAGCCGATCGGCACGGCGGCGAACGCCAGCCTGCCGCGCGATCGCTTCCCGGCATTTCTCGATCTGGTGCGGCGCCAGCTGAAGCAGGACTACCCCGACGCGCAGCTCAACAGCGCCGGCCTCGCCATCCACACGACGCTGGCACCTTCCGCGCAGGCGCTGGCCGAATCGGCGATCGACAAGGCGCTGGCCGGCATGGGCAAGCGCGGCGACGCGGCGGAGGCCGCGATGGTCGTCACTGGTGCGCGCGACGGCGAAGTGCAGGCGATGGTCGGCAGCCGCGATGTCGACGAGCCTGGCTTCAATCGCGCGCTCGATGCGCTGCGGCCGATCGGGTCGCTGGTCAAGCCCTTCGTGAATCTCGTCGCGCTGGCACAGCCGCAGCGCTATTCGCTGGCAACCCTGCTCGACGACAGCACGATCGACGAAGTACAGCGCGACGGTTCGCACTGGCGGCCGGAGAACGACGATCACCAGACGCACGGGCAGGTGCTGCTGATCGACGCACTGATCCACAGCTGGAATCTCGCCACCGTGCACCTTGGCGAGCGCATCGGCGTCGATCGCGTGCGCGGTTTCCTGCAATCGTTCGGGCTGGACCGCGAGATCAATCCGAATCCATCGATGCTGCTCGGCGCGATCGAGCTGAGTCCCTTCGATGTCGCGCGGCTGTATCAGTATCTGGCCGCGGACGGCCACGCGATTCCGTTGCGTGCGCTGCGCGGCGTGCTCGACGCGCAGGGACGGCCGCTGGCGCGCTACACGGTCAAGCCCGGCGGCGGCGACTACACCACCGCGGCCCGCCTCGTCACCTACGCGATGCAGCAGGTCGCCGTCAGCGGCACCGCGCACTCGATCGTCGACGCCGGCCTCGGCAGCCTGCACGTGGCCGGCAAGACCGGCACCAGCGACACGCAGCGCGATTCCTGGTTCGCCGGTTTCAGCGGCAATACGCTGGCCGTCGCCTGGGTCGGGCGCGACGACAACAAGCCGACCGGGCTGATGGGCGCGACCGGCGCGCTGAAGGTCTGGATCGAATTGATGAAGCGCCTGCCGAACGTGCCGCTGACGGTGCCGCAGGAGAGCATCGAGCGCGCCTGGGTGAGCGCCGAGGGCAAGCGTTCGGATCAGGCCTGCAGCGGTGCGCGCGAACTGCCGTTCGCGACCGGCTACGCGCCGAGCGAAGAGGAACATTGCCCGCTCGATCAGCTGAAGCAGTTCTTCGGCGGTGGCAACGACGGCGGCTGAAGGCAGCTTGCCGCGCGGACGTGCGAGAATCCGCCATCGTGTGTCCTTTTCTCTCCATTCTTTCGCAGACTTGCCCTTGCCGATCTCCATGAACCGTTCGATGCGTACCTCATGCCTTCTCCTCGCCGCCTCGCTCGCCGCCTGCACGCAGCCGGCCCCCCCGGCGCCGCAGGCGATCAAACCGACGCCGGTCGTCGACACGCCCGCCGCCGTGCGCGCGATCCGCACCGCCGGTGACGGCCTCGATTCCGCGGTGCAGGTGCAGCCGCTGCGCGATCCGGCGATCGACGGATTTCTCAAGAAGGCGCGCGATGCCGAACGGGCGGGCGACTACGCCGGTGCAATCGATGCCAGCAACAGCGCGCTGAAGCTCGCCCCGGATGCGCCCGACATCGTGCAGTTTCTCGCCGAGCTCGAGATCGAGCGCGGCAACTGGCAGGCGGCGGAACAGTTCGCGATCAAGAGCTTCACGCTCGGGCCGAAGGTCGGCAACCTGTGCGCGCGCAACTGGCAGACGGTCGTCGAGGCGCGCAAGGCGCTGAACGATGCGGCCACCGTCGCGTCGGCGAAATTGCGGTTGAAGGAATGCCGCGTACCGCCACGCGTGCGCATGTAAGCGCCTTTCTTCCCTTTTTCCGAAGGGGAAGGAAAGCGGCATTTCCCGCATGAATTCCAGTGCCGCCGATCTGCTCGGTCCCGAAGGCCCTTTCGCGCGCGAGGTGCCTGGCTTTGCCACGCGCGTTTCGCAGCAGACGATGGCGGCCGCAGTGGAAGAGGCGATCGCGGATCGCCAGATGCTGATCGCCGAAGCCGGCACCGGCACCGGCAAGACCTACGCATACCTCGTGCCGGCCTTGATGTCGGGCAAGCGCGTGATCGTGTCGACCGGTACCAAGACCTTGCAGGACCAGCTGTTCCACCGCGATCTGCCGCAAGTGCGCAGCGTGCTCGGCGCGCGACTGTCGGCGGCACTGCTGAAGGGGCGCGCGAACTACCTCTGCCTGCACCGGCTCGACCAGGCCCATCTGGAAGGCCGTTTCGCCAGTCGCGAGCAGGTCTCGCAGTTGCAGAAGATCCGCAGCTGGGCCAAGCGCACCAGCTCGGGCGATCGCGCTGAACTCGCCGAGATCGCCGAGGATTCGCCGCTGTGGCCGCGCGTGACCTCGACCACCGAGAACTGCCTCGGCGCGGACTGCCCGCTGTTCAACGACTGCTTCGTGGTGAAGGCGCGGCGCGCGGCGCAGGAGGCTGACCTCGTCGTGGTCAATCATCACCTGCTGTTCGCCGATCTTGCGATCAAGCAGGAGGGTTTCGGCGAGATCCTGCCGGGCGCACACGCCTTCATTCTGGACGAGGCGCATCAGATCCCCGAACTGGCCGGGCAGTTCTTCTCGGTCACGCTGTCGGCGCGCCAGTTGACCGAGATGGCGAACGATGCGCTGGCCGAGTGCGCGAACGTGACCGGCGCGCTGGCGGCGCTGCAGCCGGTCATCGATCCGCTGACGATGGCCGTGCGGCGCCTGCGCCTGGCGCTCGATCGATTTCCGGCGAAGGCGGCCTTCGCGCAGATCGAGCGCGACAGCGAAGTCGAGCGCGAACTCGAGGAACTGCGTGGCACGCTCGGCGCATTCAACGAGACCGTCGGGCAGCATGCCGAGCGCAGCCGCGGGCTTGCCAGCATCGCCGAGCGCGCCGCGGCGCACACCGCCAAGCTCGCGCATCTGACCGACAGCGGCGCGCGCGATGCGGTGCACTGGTACGAGTTGTCCGCCCACGGCTTTTCGTTTCACGCGACACCGCTCGATCTTGCGGTGCCGTTGCGCGAGCTGCGTGCGCAGAGCCGCGCGGCGTGTATATTCACCTCGGCCACATTGTCGGTCGCCGGTCGTTTCGAACATTTCGCGCGCCAGCTGGGCCTCGACGATCCGATCGCGCTGAATCTGGAAAGCCCATTCGACTACGCGCGCCAGGCCCTCGCCTACCTGCCGCAGGGCTTGCCCGATCCGGCTGCGGCGGACTATGTCGATCGGGTGGTCGAGGCGGCGATTCCGGTACTGGAAGCATCGCGCGGACGCGCCTTCCTGCTGTTCACCTCGCATCGCGCATTGCGCCGCGCAGCGGAATTGCTGCCGACGCGTGTCGCCTACCCGCTGTTCGTGCAGGGAACGGCGCCGCGGCATCAGCTGCTGACCGAGTTCCGCGCATCCGGCAACGGCGTGCTGCTTGGCGCCGCGAGTTTCTGGGAAGGCGTCGACGTGGCCGGCGAAGCGCTCAGCGTGGTCGTCATCGACAAGCTGCCGTTCGCGGCGCCGGACGATCCGGTGCTGGTCGCGCGCCTGGACGCGCTGCGCGAGGCGGGCGGCAATCCGTTTACCGAATGGCAGGTGCCGGTCGCCGTCATTGCGTTGAAGCAGGGAGCAGGCAGGCTGATCCGCGACGTGCACGATCGTGGCGTGCTGATGCTGTGCGATCCGAGGCTGACCTCGCGCGGGTATGGCAAGTTGTTCCTGGCGAGTCTGCCGCCGCTGCCGCGGACGCGCGCGTTGGAAGAAGTGCAGCGCTTTTTTGGCGGATGATCGCTGGCGAACTGCACCGTCGTTCAGGCGCACAGCCTCCGGGGCGATCGAAGCGGTCATTTCCGGGTCGACAGACGATTGCAGCTAGGTCTTCCTGTCGCCGGGCGTGGCGACCATCCAAAGCTCGTCGATCTCGATCATTTCGCCAGAGGGATCGCTCTCTGCTCGATACCCGTTTCCCCCCGCTGGCCTACAGCGTCACCACTGATCTTGGAATCCTGAACGGCGTGAGCTATCACGTCGTCTGGAGCGAGGCGTTGGACAGCGGCACCACGTTGCAGCTGTCCGCCGATCTGAACCCCGCTGCTGTCGGCGGCGGCCAGGCAGTCAGCGCACCGACCCTGTCGTGGCCGGCGCTGGCTGGCCTGACCTGGGCGCTCGGCGCGCTGGCATGGCAACGGCGCTGGCGCTCGTCCGCCGGGCAACCATTCGCCTGCGTATCCGCCTGGCGGCCGAGTTCGTCCTGTAGGGGCGCGATCGGTCGATCGTCTCGTACGAGTCTTTACGTTCATGTGCGCTGCAAAGCAGCGTGACGCGCGTATTTCCGATTGATGTAATGGCGCGTTTGCGGCATTGTCCGTGGGTCCGCGCTGGGTGGGACGGACAGGCTTGCCGCTTTCAGGGTTGCTATTTCCTTCTTGCCAGGCGCAGGGGTCCGCAGGACGCCGCCCCATGCCGCCTGGCGTGTCATCGACTCATGTTGGAGATCAGAAAATGAGGCAGTTGGTTCGCGTCAATATGCTGGCGTCCGCCGTCGGCGTAGCGCTGTTCGGTATCAGTTTTTCAATGACCACGCAGGCCGCAGGCCCGCGCGTGGATGCAGTCACTGCCACGACGGCCGCCGTCGAAGTGAGCAGTGTCGGTCGCTACATCGTCACCTTCGTCGAGCCGGGCCTGCTGCACTACAGCGGCAATGTCGCAGGATTGAGCGCGACCGCGCCTTCCGCCGTCGGCAGCCGCAAGCTGATCACGACGTCGGACGCTGCGCGCTCCTATTCGAGCTATCTGGAATCGCAGCGTGCAGCGCACGTCGCGGCGATCGAACAGGCGCTGGGGCGCCCGCTGCAGATCTCGCACTCCTACGGCATCAACTCGAACGGCATTTCCGCCGCGATGAGCCAGAGCGAAGCGAGGGCGATTGCCTCGCTGCCCGGCATCGCCGGCGTCAAGGCCGTGCATACGCGCGATCTCGATACCTTCCGCGGTCCGAAGTTCATCGGCGCCGACAAGATCTGGGACGGCACCGCAACGCCGACCCTCACCGGCACGAAGGGCGAGGGCATCAAGGCCGGCATCATCGATACCGGCACGAACTCCACGCATCCGTCCTTCGCGAACGATCCGGCGTGCGGGTTCAGCGACGCGAATCCGAAACTGCACGCGTTCGACTGCAATACCAGCAGCGCAGGCCATTGCACCGGCCCGACCCCGGATGCGCAGGTCAGCGGCCACGGCGTGCATACGCAGAGCACCGTCGCCGGCAACACGATCGACAATACGTTCACTCCGCAGCCGCAGTTGCCCGACGGCATCACGATGTCCGGCGTGGCGCCCTGTGCGACCATCTACTCGTATCGCGTGGAGAATGCGTCTGGCGCCCTCACCGACGATGCCATCACGGCGGCCATCGAAAGCCTCGCCGTCGACCAGATCGATGTCGCGAACTACTCGATCGGCGTCAGCTGCAGCAACGGCACGCCTTGGAGCGATGAAGATCGCCTGTTCCTCGACTCGGTCAACGCCGACGTCTTCGTTGCCGCGTCCGCCGGCAATACGCGTTCGAGCTGCACCAATCCGATCGGGCTCGTTTCGCACATGGGTCCGTGGCTGATGACGGTTGCCGCGTCCACGCAGGACGAGCAGCTCGGCCAGGCCGAATTCAGCCTTGTCGCTCCGGGCACGCCTCCGGCAGAGTTCCAGAACGTTGGCGTCACCACCGGTGACGGCGTTGCGGCCAGCGAAGCGCCCAACCTGACCAGCTTCCCGCTGCGTACCTACCCGACCAACATTGCCGGCTGTACGGCGACGGGCGGCTTCCCCGCGCACTATTTCGATGGCTCGATCGCACTGATCCGCCGCGGCGCCACGCCGCCGTCGACGACCGCGTGTACGTTCAGTGAGAAGATCAACAATGCGGCCGCCGCTGGCGCTACGCTCGTGCTGATCGCCAACAACAAGAACGACGCGCAGGCGATGAGCACGCCGAGCACGACGATCGCGGGCTTCAAGATCAACAGCCTGCAGCTGTCCGACGACCTCATCGCGTTCGTCAACGCGAACCAGGTACTGCCGAGTGGCGACCTCATCTTCGCCGACGGCTTCGACGGAACCATCCCCCAGGCTGGCGTGCTGGCTGACTTCACCGTCGAGAACACGATCGTCTCGCAGCTCGGCGACGTGCTGGCTGCCTTCAGCGAGCGCGGTCCGACCCCGGCCGGCTATGACGACCTCACCAAGCCGGACATCACCGGCCCGGGTGTCAGCATCTACGCGGCTGGCCGCGTGGCCGATGACAACTACCTGATCGAGAGCGGCACCTCGATGTCGAGCCCGCACACGGCCGGTTCCGCGGCACTGGTGCGCGCCGTGCGTCCGGACTGGACGGTCGAGGAAGTGAAGTCGGCCCTGCAGACGACGGCGACCAACGCCACCGGCGTGCAGGAAGATGCCGTCACGCCGTGGACCGTCGACCAGGTCGGCAGCGGTCGTATCGACCTGACCAAGGCGGCGCTGGCTGGCCTGACGCTCGACGAGACCTACGCGAACTTCGTCGCGGCCGATCCGGCCGTCGGCACGGTCGCAATGAAGGACCTCAACATCGGCTCGGTGCGCAACTCCAGCTGCGACACGACCTGCACCTGGACGCGTACGGTCAAGAACCAGCTGAGCACGAGTGGCAGCTGGAACGCGACCGCGGCCGCCGATGCGTTCGGCCTGACCGTCTCCCCGGCCAGCTTCACGCTGGCACCCGGTGCGACGCAGGTGCTGACGATCACGGCGACGCCGACGGGTACGCTGGCGGCGGAGGCATTCGGTGAAGTGAATCTGGTGGAAGCGAGCGGTCAGTCGCCCGACCAGCACATCACTGCGGCGATCAAGGGTGGCGGCGGTGGCACCGGCGGTGGTTCGGATCTGCAGGTCGACACCTTCACGACTGGAAACTTCAACATCCTCGGCAGCAACACGGCCAGTCCGCCGCTGCAGTTCCTCTGGCTCAATCGTTTCACGCCGGATGCGGCCAGCTATCCGATCACGCTGAATTCGCTCGAGACGGTTTTTGCCGATGCGACGAGCAACGGGTCCGAAGGAGCGGTATTGGGCGAGACGTTCGACTACTACGTCTTCCAGGATGACGACAACGATCCGTCGAACGGTGCCACGCTCGTCGGTAGCGTCCTCGGCGTGCCGGTGACCGTGCTGGGCGATTTCCAGACGATCGACATCCCGGCCCCGGGCATCACGCTGAACGGTCCCGGCGATGTACTGATTGGCATCATCAATCGTGGGCGTCTGGGCCACTATCCGGCAAGTGCGGATGTAGGCCCGAATGCTGCGCGTTCGTGGATCAGTGGAATCAACGAAGTGGTGCCCGGAGATCCGGATCTGGCCAGCATCGACATGACGCTGGTCACGGACGTCGTGCCGACGTTCACGTTCAATTGGATCATCCGCGGCCACGGTACGAGCGGAAGCGGCAAGACGGTCAATCTGCAGTAATTTTGTTTCTCAGCGGTATCTCGCACCGGCGCGGTTTCCCGCGCCGGTTGCGTTTCTGGTTCATGGGCCGCGGCCCGACTACGCGGGGAGGGTGC
>DASWPR010000331.1:0-2242 GCA_036398455.1 Dokdonella sp. | reverse complement strand
GGCAATAGACACAAAAACGATTCACGTGCGTTCGATCGATGTCCGCAACATTCGAGACCGTTGAATAACTGGGGGACCACACCATGAAAACCGCATTGCGACGCATCCTTTCCGAATCGGCCCGCCTGGATGTCCCGCCGGACACCCTGGCCGACGACGCCGATCTGTACGCCGCGGGCCTATCCTCGCTCGCGACCGTGCATCTGATGCTGGCAATCGAAGATGAATTCGACATTGAAATTCCGGACCGTCTGTTGACGCGCCGGCTGTTCTCCAGCATCGATTCGATGGCCGCCGCGGTGACCGAGCTGCAGCAGGCGAAGGCGGCAGCATGAACGCCCCATTGCTGGACGCGGCGCCGTCGGCCGCTCATACGCCGGCGCACGACGAAACCGATCCGTCGGTCATTCTGACCGCCGTCGAAACCGAACCCGGCTGGCGCGCGGCCGCGCAACGCTGTGCCGCGGTGGCCGCGCAGTTCGCGGACGCGGTGGATCGCGAAGCGCGCTTTCCGGTCGAAGCATTCGACGCGCTCAAGCGCGAGCGCCTGCTCTCGGCGATGGTGCCGGCCGCGTTCGGCGGCGCGGGCCTGTCGCTCGCGGACGTCGGCGCGATCTGCGAAACGCTGGCGCAAGGCTGCGCCTCCACCGCGATGGTGTATGCGATGCACCAGATCCAGGTGGCCTGCATCGAGGCGCATGGCAGCGGCTCGGCGTGGCACCGGAAGTTGCTCGCGCAACTGGTCGAACACCAATGGCTGCTGGCTTCGGCCACTTCGGAGGAGACCATCGGCGGCAATATGCGCACCAGCGCCTGCGCAGTCGAGCTCGACGCTGCGCGCTTTCGCATCGAAAAGCTCGCACCGACGATCTCGTATGGCGCTCACGCCGACGGCATTCTCGTCACCGCCCGCCGCACCGCCGAGTCGGCCGCCGCCGACCAGGTGCTGATCGTTGCACTGCGCGCCGACACGCAGCTGGAAAAGCGCGGCGGCTGGGATTCGATGGGCATGCGCGGCACCTGCAGCGAGGGCTTCCGGCTCATCGCCACGGGCGTAGCCGAACAGCTTCTGCCGACACCGTTCGCCGAGATCGCCGATCAGACCATGCTGCCGGTCTCGCACACGCTGTGGGCCTCGGTCTGGACCGGCGTGGCCAGCGACGCCGTGAATCGCGCGAAAGCTTTCTTCCGTGCGCAGGCGCGTGCGAAACCCGGTTCGATTCCGCCGGCCGGCTTGCGCCTCGCCGAAGCGGTCGGTCTGCTGCAGATGATGCAGGCGCGCCTCGCGGTTGCGCTGGAGGCGGCGCGCGCCGCCCACCACGCGCGCCACGGCGGCTCGCAGGCCGACGCGCCGCTCGCGGCCATGCTCGGCTTCGCGTCCGACATGAACACGCTGAAGACGAGCATCTCCACCACCGCGCTGCAAGTCGTGCAGGAAGTGCTGATGATCTGCGGCATGGCGGGCTACAAGAACGGCACACCGTACAGCGTCGGGCGCCATTTGCGCGACCTGTACTCCGCGCCTTTGATGATCAACAACGACCGCATTGCGCAGAACACCGCGAGCCTGTTGCTCGCGCAACGTCCTGCCGCCCCGGGGAGAGCCTGAGATGAACACGATGACCGATACCGCCGCCCTCGCGGCGGCCGCACAGCAGGCCGAAGCGCCGAGCTTTCGTGACGAACTGCTGGCCGCGGGCCTGTTGATCGATACCGGCGAAAACGGCCTGTACGGCCGCAGTCAGATTTTCGAGGACGTGGTGGACCGACTGAACGTGGCGATCACGCATCTGGGCGCGGACCAGCAGCCCGAAGTGCTGCGCTTTCCGCCCGCCATGCGCCGCACCGACTTCGAAGACAGCGAGTATCTGAAGAGCTTCCCGAATCTGGCCGGCACGATTCACTCGTTCTGCGGCGACGACATGGGCCACCGGCGCCTGTTGCGCGCGCTCGACGACGCCATGACCGAAAGCGACGACGACCGCAGCGACGCATGGATGGCGCAGCAGAAACCGACCCGCGTGGTGCTCACGCCGGCCGCCTGCTATCCGATCTACCCGGTGATGGCGCGGCGCGGTCCGTTGCCCGCGAACGGCCGCACGATCGACGTGCTGTCGTATTGCTTCCGTCACGAACCCTCGCTCGATCCCGGCCGCATGCAGATGTTCCGTCAGCGCGAGTACGTGCGCCTCGGCAACGCCGAACAGGTGATGGCGTTCCGGCAGATGTGGATCGAGCGCGG
>DASWPR010000330.1:0-3777 GCA_036398455.1 Dokdonella sp. | reverse complement strand
AAACCGCATCGCGATCGGCTTCATCACCGGGCTCGACTACACCGACCCGCTGTTCTCGCCGTTCGAGGCGTTCCAGCAGCTGAAGAACCACGCGACGGTCAAGCCGCTGCTGGAAGGGGGCTCGATCATCTCGGCGGGCGCGCGCGCAGTGGTCGAAGGCGGCCTGCAGTCGCTGCCGAAATGCGAAATGCCGGGCGCCCTGCTGATCGGCGACGCCGCCGGCCTGCTCAACGTGCCCAAGATCAAAGGCACGCACCAGGCGATCCGCTCCGGCATGCTGGCCGCGGCGCATATCGCCGCGCACGCGAGTTCGACCGGCTGGGACGCCGCGCTGCGCGCCTCGCCGGTGGCGGCCGAATTGAAGAAAGTGCGCAATATCCGCCCCGGCTTCAACCGGGGCCTGTGGCTCGGACTCGCCAACGCGGGCTGGGAAACCGTGACCGCGGGCCTGTCGCCGTGGACGCTGAAGAACCACGCGGACTGGTCCTCGCTGGACAAGGTCGGCAGCTACGAAACACCGAAGCGCGACGGCACTCCGGATGACCCGATGCGCAAGCGCAATTGGGTGGAACGCACGCTGCCGCCGCGCGACCGCCTCGCCGAGGTGTACTTCGCCGCGACCGAGCATGACGAAGACCAGCCGGTCCACCTGCACGTCGCCGACACGCAGATCTGCATCACGCGCTGTGCTGCCGAGTACCAGAATCCGTGCACGCGCTTCTGTCCGGCCGGCGTCTACGAGATCGTCGAGGGCGACGCCGGCAAGCGGCTGCAGATCAACGCGGCAAACTGCGTGCACTGCAAGACCTGCGATATCAAGGACCCCTACCAGATCATCAACTGGGTCACGCCGGAAGGCGGCAGCGGGCCGAACTACCAGAACCTGTAGTGGGCCCGGGCTGCCGGCATCGGCGGCCGCCCCGCGGTCGCCGACCGCTGCCGGCGCCTGCCGTCGCGCGCCGATCGCCCATGCGCGGCCCGGAAATCGCATAGGATTCCCACGCGAACACGGCACTTTCACGTCGCCGTCACTAGGTTGACCGCGACATCGAATGCGCCGCTTGCGCCGCGGCGGCTATAGGGAGACGTTTCATGCCAAGAAAAGGGACGGCTGGCTGGCTGGGCAACATGCCGATCCAGCGAAAACTGGTGCTGGCCTTCGGCCTGATCCTCGCCGCCTTCGTGCTGGCGGTGGTGGCGATCCTGTTCGCCCTGTCGCAGCAGCGCGAGGCGGAAGGCTGGACGCGCCATTCGCGCGACATCCTCGACGAGATCACGCTGGCGCGCCGCGCGAGCCATGAAGCCGATCTGACGCTGCGCGGCTACAACATGTCGGGCGATGCCAAGCATCTGCCCGGCTACGACGAGAACGTGAAGGATTTCCAGAAGCATCTGGACGCCGCGCGCGCGCTGACCGCCGACGCGCCGCAGGTGCAGGTGCGCCTCGACCACGCCAACGACTTCATGGGCAAATGGGTCGAGCAGGCCGCGCAGGTGCTCATCGCGGCGACCAAGCAGATCGCCGGCAGCACCGACTACGCCCGCAGCTCCTACGATGCCGGCATACGCTATCTCGACGACTCGGAGAAATTGCTCGGCCCGCTCGACACGGAACTCGACGCCGCCACGCAGGCCGAGCGCGACACGCTCGAAGCGCGCACCGAAGCGCTCGACGGCATGCTCGACCAGCTGCGCGGCCTGGTTCTGGGCATGCTCGCGCTCGGCACGCTGGTGTGTCTGGCGGCGATCTGGCTCGCCGCGCGCCTGATGAGCCACCCGATCCGCCACCTGACCGACCTGATGACGCGGCTCGCCGGCAAGGACCACGAATTCGAGATCGAAGGCCAGAACCGCGGCGACGAGGTCGGTTCGATCGCGCGTGCGCTGCAGGTATTCAAGGACGCCGCGGTCGAGACCAACGATCAGAACTGGATCAAGAGTCATGTCTCCGAAATCGCCGGCGTGCTGCAGTCCGCCGCGACGCGCGACGAGTTCGCGCGCACGCTGACCGCGCACGTCGCACCGCGCATCCAATCCGGCGTCGCCGTGTTCTACGCGTTCGACGAGCAGGACAAGCGCCTCGACCTGCTCGGCAGCTACGGCTTCCTTCAGCGCAAGCACCTCGGCACGCGCTACGGCCTCGGCGAAGGCCTGGTCGGCCAGGTCGCGCTCGAACGCAAACCCATCGTGCTGGAGCAGGTTCCGGCCGACTACATGACGATCCACTCCGGCCTCGGCGAAGCGCCGCCGCGCAGCGTGATCGCAATGCCGCTGATGCTGCAGGACCACCTGCTCGGCGTGCTCGAGTTCGGCAGCTTCGTGCCGTTCGGCGGCAGGCAGCAGCGCCTGCTCGACGAGCTGATGCCGTTCGCCGCGCTGTCGCTGGAAAACCTCAATCGCGCGCTGCACACGCAGGAGCTGCTGGCGCGCACGCAGGCGCAGGCGAAGGAGCTGCAGGTTTCCGAAGAGGAAATGCGCGTGCAGCAGGAAGAGCTGAGCGTGACCAACGAGGAGCTGCAGGGCAAGACCACCGAGCTGGTCGAGCAGCAGCAGCGCCTGCGCGCCTCCGAAGAGGAACTGCGCGTGCAGGCCGAAGAACTGCAGGCCTCGAACGAGGAACTGCGGCAGAAATCGGAAACGCTCAACGAACAGAAGCAGGTGCTGGTTTCCCTGCAGCACGAAACCGAACTCAAGGCGGAAGAACTCGCGCGCGCGAGCCAGTACAAATCCGACTTCCTCGCCAACATGTCGCACGAGCTGCGCACGCCGCTGAACAGCCTGCTGATCCTGTCGCGCAACCTCGCCGACAACGACGGCGGCAATCTGGACGGCGAGCAGGTCGAGTCGGCGCGCGTGATCCACGAATCCGGCTCCAACCTGCTGCGCCTGATCAACGACATCCTCGACCTGTCGAAGATCGAAGCGGGCAAGATGCACGTCGTCGGCGAGGACTTCCAGCTGCAGCATTTCGCGCAGTCGCTGATCCGCCGCTTCAAGCACGTCGCCAGCGAGAAGTCGGTGCAGTTCGACGTCAACATCGCCGACAACCTGCCGATGTCGATCTACACCGACGGCGCACGCGTCGAGCAGATCGCCAACAATCTGCTCGGCAATGCGTTCAAGTTCACCCGCGAAGGATCGGTGCGGGTCGAGATCGACCGGCCGACGCCGGAGCTGGCCCGGAGCGCCAATGTGAAGGCGGCGCAGGCGATCTCATTCAGCGTGATCGATACCGGCATCGGCATTCCGCAGGACAAGCTCGACCATATCTTCGGCACGTTCGAGCAGATGGACGCGAGCACCAGCCGCAAGTACGGCGGCAGCGGCCTCGGGCTGGCGATCGCGCGCAAGCTGTCCGAGCTGCTCGGCGGCGGCATCACGGTGCAGAGCGAACTCAACAGCGGCAGCCGCTTCACCGTCGTGCTGCCCGAACGCATCGAGATCAGCGCGCAGGCCGCCGAGTCGGACGACACCCCGATGGCACCGCCGGAGCTGCGCACCTGGGCGGCGGCGCCGAGCGCGTTCGCTGCGGCCGCCGCACCGCGCGGCGTCGTGCCCAAGCCCTGGGTACCCGATGACCGCGACCTGCTCGCCGAAGGCGATACCGCCATCCTCGCGATCGAGGACGACCCGGTGTTCGCGCGCACGCTGGTCGACATGATCCGTCGCAAGGGCTATCGCGCGCTCGCCGCGGGCGACGGCGAATCGGGCCTGTACCTGGCGCGCGAATTCCGTCCGACCGGCATCCTGCTCGACGTGATGCTGCCCGGCATCGAT
>DASWPR010000329.1:0-1588 GCA_036398455.1 Dokdonella sp. | reverse complement strand
TCATCGTCGAAGCCTTCGAGATTCCAGAAATCATGCCAGTTGAACCAGTTGTAGGGGTCTTGTCGCACATAGTGCTCGAGCCGCGCGGCGTAGCGCTGCGCGACCGCGCGCAACTCGGCCTTGCGCGCACGCCGCGGCAGTTCGAGTCGATCGGCGAACGCTTCGAAATACAGGTCGTAGCGGTTGCCGCCGCGATACATGCCGAAGCACAGCACGATCGGCACCTTCAGCAGCGAGCCGATCAGGAACGGCGCGACCGGAAACGCGGCGGGGGCGCCCATGAAGTCGACCACCACGGTCGCCTCGTGCGCGCGTGCGCGATCGGCCAGCAAGGTCGCCAGCGCGCCGGATTCGACCGCTTCGCCGAGCGCGAGCACGATCTCCGTACTCGGCCGCGAGGCGTCGATGACGTTGCGGGCAATCTGCGGATTGAGTGCGTGCAGCAGTTCGGTCAGGGCGGGTGTCTTCTGCGTGTCGAGCACGACGCACACGCGCGGCGCCTCGGATTCGTGCGCCAGCACGCGCAGCACCTCGAAACTGCCGACGTGAGCGCCGAGCAGGAGTACGCCGCGTTCCGGCCGGATGCGCGAGGTGAGCTGGTCGAGGCCCTCGACTTTCACGTCGAACCCTTCGAAGCGATCCGACAGCAGGAACAGGCGATCGAGAATGGTGCCGGCAAACCGATGGATGTGCCGCATGACCTCCCATGCGGTTGCGGGGCGCCCGAACGCCCGCTGCAGGAACGCATAGGACACGCGCCGCTCGTACGAGCGGCGGAAAAAGAAATACAGCGTGATCGGATACAGGATCAAGCGCGCGACGCCGCGACCGAGATTGAGTCCGATCGTGCGGATCAGCCAGATCGCGAACCAGCCGCCGCCTTCCGGACGCTTGCTCCAGTGCTCGCTCACGTCAGCTCTCCCTCGCCGGTCAGTATCGGCTTTCCTTCACGCTCGATGCGAAAACGCACGCGCCCCCCGCTGCGGCTCGCCGTCAGCTGCGCATCCTGCCCCGGCAGCAGCGGCGCCGAGAATTTGACCACACCGATGCGTGCGAAGCGACCGGCGCCTGCCTGCTCGAGCGCTGCGGCGACCTGATCGAGCAGGACCACGCCCGGCACCACCGGCCGCCCCGGAAAATGGCCCGGCAGGCTCGGGTGCGCCGCATCGACCCGGATGGGCCGGCGGATTTCCACGGTATCGAGGTCCATCGCTCAGTCCGCGGCGAAGCGGCGCAGCAGCGCCGGCCAGCGGCGCGCCAGGTGCGCCATGAACTGCCGCAGCGGCGCATGCGGAATGTGGCCGAGGTAGTGGCGCCGGAATGCGTATTCGCCGACCAGGAAGCCGGCCACCAGCGCATAGCTGCCGAGGTGCACGTAGGCGCTCCAGCCCGCACCGGCCAGCGCGAACGGCGGCTGTGCGCCGAAGCTGGCGAGCAAGCCGTCGGGTACGCGGCAGGCGATCAGGACGAACAAGACGAACGCCTGCACGCCGAACAGCAGCGCCCAGGCCCGGGTCAGGCCGCGCGCGTAGCCGGCGACCCGCGGCAGCGCGAGCCGTTCCGGCCCTTCGATCACTTCGATGATCCC
>DASWPR010000328.1:0-3292 GCA_036398455.1 Dokdonella sp. | reverse complement strand
ACGTGCGTCGAGCGCGCCGAAGTGAAAGCCGCAGGGCATCGCAGCGGCCGGCGCGCGCAGATAGGCGGACGCGTACGTCGCCGCGATCGCGCGCCAGAGATCGAATGCGGTCGTGCTCGCCGCGGTGTCCAGGGTGCGCTCGTCCCAGCCACTGGCGTGCAGGCGATCGAGCGCACTGCGTGCCTGCGCCGCGCTGTCCGCACCGCCAATCAATCCCGCTTCGCGCAGGCGCGCGCAGCGCGCGCTCCAGGCCGGCGCGAGCGCACCCTGCACGCGCGCGAAGGGAATCGCCGAAAAGCGTGCATCGGTGAGCGCGCAGGGCAGATACAACGCCGCTTCCGTCGCATAGTCGTACAAGGCGCGGCCGCATCCTTCGACGTGCACATTCGGCTCCAGCGCGACGACGCCGGCAAGCACCTGCGCATCGTCGAGGCCGGCCGCCTGCAGCGCGCCGCCGCCGCCGTTGGACAGGCCGACCGCGATGACCTGCGTGTTCGCCGGCGTGAACGGGGCCTGCTGCGGGTAGGCGCGATCGAGCATCGCCAGGCCGAACGCGGCCGCCTGCAGGACATGTCTTCCCCAATCGGCTTCGGGATGATCGCCCGAGTGCGCATGCTTGACGGCGACGCCGTACGCCGCGCCGTTTTCCGGCGGTTCGAACTCGAGCACGGCGGCGCCGCGCACGGCGCGCGTGCCATCGAGCTGCACGCCGGTGTTCGAGGCGGCGTCGAAATAGCCGCAGCCGGTGCCCTTGTCGGTGTAGACGACCGCACAGCCGCGCGGCAGGCCCCAGGCGCCGGCCAGCGCAATGGCGCCGTAGATGCCGCGCGAACCGGACGAGGCCGCCACCAGCAGGCAGCGCGAACGCGTGTCGAAGTCGTCGGGCACCTGCGCCAGCACGCGATGCGGCGAACGCGCGCCGGGCACCTTGGCGAACGCCTGGTATTCGCGCCCCGGCACGTTCGCTACGCCGCCGTAGACCGTGCCGTAGCCACCGAGCGGGCCGAGGTCGGCGATGCCATGCCAGCTGGCATGGATTGCACGCCGCCGCAGCTCGGCCGCGCTCGGCGCAGCCGCATCGGAGAACGCCGGCGCCTTTGCCTTCAGGCCATCGAGGCCGAGGCCCGCGCTGACGAGGTCGTCCGCTTCGCGGTGAGCGGTCTGGCGAATGTCGCTGATCAGGAAGTCGGGCATCGGCACGCGTCGGCATGATCGCAAGCTGATAGCGTAGCAAGCCGCGCCGCACTTCGATGCCCGCACTTCGCCGCTGCCGCGGCGCGCCGACGAAAGGACGCCGTCAGAAGACCATGAGCAACCCACCTGTCCCGCATCGGCGCGGCATCCTCGCGATGCTGCTCGCCGTCG
Organism: Dokdonella sp.; assembly: GCA_036398455.1. Lineage (GTDB taxonomy): Bacteria > Pseudomonadota > Gammaproteobacteria > Xanthomonadales > Rhodanobacteraceae > Dokdonella_A. Next base: position 1,927 of record DASWPR010000328.1, on the reverse strand, counting down.
CGACGTTCTCCCTGATGGACGCGTGCATGAAGGCGCTGACGCCGCACTATCCGCCGATGCAGGTGGCCGCGCTGCGCGGGCTGACGTCGCTGCCGCTGATCGCCGCCTGGGCCCTGCTCGACGGCGGCGCGCGCCAGCTGCTGCGCGTGCGCTGGCCGCTGCATCTGGTGCGCGGCCTGCTGTCGGTGCTGATGCTGGCGGCGTTCGCGTATGGCTTGAAGAGCCTGCCGCTGGCCGAAGCCTATTCGCTGTTCTTCGTCGCCCCACTGCTGATCACCGCGTTGGCCGTGCCGATCCTCGGCGAGCATGTCGGCTGGCGGCGCTGGAGCGCGATCGCGATCGGTCTCGTCGGCACCGTGATCGTGCTGCGGCCGAGCGGCGCCGGCATGCTCTCGCTCGGCGGTCTCGCCGTGATCGCGGCAGCGGCTGCGTATGCGCTGTCGGCGATCGTCGTGCGCATACTCGGGCGTACCGATTCGACGCAGAGCATGGTGTTCTGGATGCTCGCCATGCTCAGCCTGTTCGCCACCGCACTGGCATGGCCGCAGTGGGTCGCCCTGCGTGCCGAACATGCGTGGCTGCTGGTGGTCCTCGCCATCACCGGCGCGATCGGCCAGTGGGGCCTCACCTACGCGTTCCGGCACACGCCGGCTTCACTGCTGGCGCCGCTGGAATACACGGCACTCGCGTGGGGCCTGGGGCTGGACTGGCTGCTGTGGAACACGCTGCCGGACCGCACGATGCTGATCGGCGCCGCCGTGATCATCGTCGCGGGCCTGTATCTGCTGCGGCGCGAGCGCGCGCCCACCGTGATCACGCCGCCGTGAGAGCGCGGCGGCGCAGGTTCCAGGGACTTCGAGCAGATTTCCTCACGACGTTCCCGCGAAACGCTTGTCCGCAGCGAAGCGGATCGAGCGCGAATTGATTGAAGCAGCACGACGACAGCACAAGAATTCCCGCGTTCGCGCGAATGACGGCTCATTCGGTGCAGCCCTCGGCTGACGACGTCACTTCGATGACGCCGCCTTGATCTGCGCCGACACCGTCGCGACCGCTTGGAGCTGCTCTTCGGGAATATCGTGCGAGGAATGCGCGACTGCGGCCACGCTGCCGCGCGTCGATCGATGCCACTGCGCGCGCTCGGGAACGAAGGCCTCGCGCGCGCCTAGCCGGCGCCCTGGGCGAGCGCGGCCGGCGGCACGATCAGTTCGTCGTTGCGCACCGGGGATTAGAGCAGGACCTGCAATTCCTCGCCGCTGATCGGCTTGCTGAACCAGTAGCCCTGGCCTTCCGTGCAGCCGTTGCGCGCGAGCCAGTCGAGCTGGCTGGCCGTCTCGATCCCTTCGGCCGTGGTGCGGATGCCGAGTTCGCGCGCCAGACGGATCACCGCGCGGATGATCGCCGTCGAATCGGCGTCCATGCCGATATCGCGCACGAAGGACATGTCGATCTTGATGCGGTCGAACGGAAACGATCGCAGCGACTGCAGCGACGAGTAGCCGGTGCCGAAATCGTCGAGCGAAAGACGCACGCCATAGTCGTGCAGCTCGTGCAGCGCCGTGCGGGTGGCGAGATCGCGCGACAGCAGGGCGCTCTCGGTGACCTCGAGGTCGAGCCGCTCCGGCGGCAGTCCGGCCTGGTGCAACGCGCTGACGACATCGAGCACGAAGCCGGCCTTGCGGAACTGCAGCGGCGACAAGTTGACGCCCACCTTGATTAGGCGCGGCCATCTCGCCGCGGCCGAACACGCTTCGCGCAGCACCCAGTCGCCGAGCGGGCCGATCAGGCCGATCTCCTCGACGATCGGAATGAAAATCGCCGGCGAAACCGCGCCGTGCACGGGGTGGCGCCAGCGCAGCAGCGCCTCGACGGCAGCGAACTCGTTCGACTCCAGCTTGATGATCGGCTGATAGACGAGGTTGAAATC
>DASWPR010000327.1:0-6705 GCA_036398455.1 Dokdonella sp. | reverse complement strand
TCCAGACGCCGTCGGTCAGCGTGTAGACGAATACGACGCCTTGCGCGTTGCCCGTCATCGCGTAGGGAACGCCGATGGCCGCCGTGGTTCCCGAGACGGACACGGCGTAGCCGAAATCGTCGCCCGCTTCGCCGTCGGCGGCACTCACCTTCTGCTCCACCGCGTCCAGCGCGATCGCATCGGGCCGCAGGGATGCCGGATGCGTCATCGCGGCAGCCTTGCTCTCGGCGAGCGCTGCCGACATCGATAGCGCCAGCCATGCAAGGCACGCGAAGTTTCGCGCGTGGAAGGTCGTCGCAGTCGCCATGCGGGTGCTCCTGTCGGGGACGAAATCGGGATGAGTCTTTTCTGCTTCGGGAAGATTCAGATGTGCACGCGAAGTCACAGCGCGTCGTCGACGCCTGCCGCCTTCTGCACCGCATCGGGCGCGACGGGCGGTGTCGTCTGCAGCGCAGCGCGCCGTCGTGCACGCGTGATCTCGCGCTCGGCCCAGCGCTTGAGCACGCGCGCGCGGCGCGCACCGGTCTGCGGGTCGCGCACCACTTGCTCGACGCGGGCGAGCAGGGCATCGACGTTCTCGCGCGGCGGCGACTCCTCGTCGCGGGCGCCGGACCAGACATCGATCCATTCGTCCATGCGTTCGCCGAAGCGCAGCACCTGGCGAAGATGGCGCGGTTCCTGACGTTCCAGCTGCAACACGTCGAACAACGCGGCGACCAGGGTAAGCGGGCTCAGCAGCAGATCGCGCCCGGCACCGAGCAGCAGCTTCAACTGCAGCAGCGCGACGGCGCGGATCAAGGGGGCGGCTTTCCGTTTGGTTTCCGGATTCATGTGGCGAGCCTAGACCAGTTTGCCTCGAATGGGGACGATCCCGAACCTGCGCGGGTGCAGGGGGGCATTTCCACCGCGAACCTCGTGCGCCGCGCCGCGCCAGCGGCTATCGTGTCGCCGTCGGAGGCGAGCCGCGCGTACCGTTGCCGCGGGATGAACGCTCGCATCCGCACAGAGCGCGGATTCACCATGATGCGAAGATCCATGCAGGAATATACGGTCCATACGCTGCTGACCACTCCGACCGTCACGTTGCACGATGTCGCCTGTCGTGGCACCTGCCGGCACCGCAGTGCGGAGGAATGCGCGCAGGCGACGCATCTGGTGTTTCCGTATCGCGGGCTCTATGTGCGCCACCTCGGCGACGAGGACGCCGTCGCCGAAGCGAACCAGGTGCTGTTCTTCAACGCCGCCGAAGAGTATCGCATCAGCCACCCGCTGGCAGGAGGCGATGCCAGCGTCTCGCTGGCGATCAGCGAACCGCTGCTGCACGAACTGATGCCGAAGGCGCTGCTGCGCGAAGGCGCGGCGCCGCGATTCCGCCAGCAGCGCCAGCGCATCGATCCGCGTGCGCAGGCGCTCGTCGCGTTGCTGCGCCACAGCCTGCGCCACGATGTCGCCGAGGTGCTGGAAGCGGAGACCTTGTCGCTGACGCTGGCGCGGCGTGCGCTGGGTCCGCGTACGCCGAACGAACGCGCGGCCAGCCACGGCCGGCGCCGGCTGGTCGATCGCATGAAGCTGACGTTGGCGAGCGACCTTTCGCGGCGCTGGACCCTGGCCGATATCGCCGCTGAAGTCGGCGGCTCGCCGGTCTATCTGACGCAGGCCTTTCAGCAGGTGGAAGGCATTCCGCTGTACCGCTATCAACTGCAGCTGCGCCTGGCGCGCGCACTCGACCTGCTCGACCAGTACGACGATCTTTCGGCGCTCGGCCTGCATCTGGGCTTTTCCAGCCACAGCCATTTCAGCTCGGCGTTCCGTCAGGCCTACCGGCGCACGCCGTCGCAGTTCAAGCAGTCCGCGTTGCAGCGCCAGGGAAACAACCGCCAGGGAAAAAGTCGCTAAAGATTCTGACAGCGGCCGGTTTCGCCGCATGGTCTCCTGTGCCTGCCCGGATTGCGGGCATCGAAGGAAACCGTGTCATGACCGAACGTACCTGTGCCGCGTGCGACTGCGCGCTGGATGACAACCCGGTCAAGGTGAACGTCGGCGGGCGAACCGTCGAGGTGTGTTGCGAGGATTGCGCGCAGAAACTCAACGAAGCGCAGTCGGCCAGGGGATCGATCGTGTCGGTGTATCGCCCGGCCGGCTACTACCTTCGGTGATCCGGCGATGAGCGCGAATCCCGCCGAGAACGCACGCATATTCCATCGTCTGCATGACAGCGGCGAGCTGCTCGTACTGCCGAACGCCTGGGACGCGGCAAGTGCACGCATCATCGAAGAGGCAGGCGCCCGCGCCATCGCGACGACCAGCGCCGGCATGGCCTGGTCGCTCGGCTTCGCCGACGGCGAGCGGCTGCCGGTGCAGGAACTGCTCGCCGCGTGCGCGCGTATCTGTCGCGGGGTGTCCGTTCCGGTCAGCGTGGACATCGAGCGCGGCTATGCGCAGACGCCGGCCAAGGTCGCCGCCGTCGTCGGCGCATTGATGGAGCTCGGCGTCGCCGGCGTGAACATCGAGGATGGCGTCGTCGCCGGATCATCGACGCTGGCACCGGCTGCGCTGCTGCGCGAGCGCATCGGCGCGATTCGTACCGCGGCGGAACGCGCCGGCGTGCCGTTGTTCGTCAATGCGCGCACCGACACCTATTTCGTGCGCAACGACGATCCGGCGGCGCGCATCGAACAGACCGTGCGGCGCGCCCGCCAGTATGTCGAGGCGGGGGCCGACGGCATTTTCGTTCCCGGCATCACCGACCTTGCGGAAATGGCCGACCTCGCGCAACGGATCGCGCGGCCGCTGAATATCTACGCCGGGTTCGCCGGGGTGCCGCCGATCGCCGAACTGCGCCGCGCCGGCGTGCGGCGGGTCAGTCTCGGCTGCGGTCCGTTACAGTCGCTGATGGCGCACACGCGCCGGATTGCCCGCGAAGTGCTCGACCAGGGCAGCTACGCGGCGATGACCGGCGACATGCTGTCGGCCGCCGAAGCCAATCAACTCTTCACGCATCGCTGAGCGCGCAGCCGCTGCGCCGCTTCAGTGGAACCCGAGGAAACAATACTCATGCAAACGGAACTCATGAAAGCGGAACTCATGAAAGCGGAACTCATGAAAACGGAAAAAAGTACACAAATGAGCAAAAGCATTGCGACACCCTCCGGGCGCATCCATTACGCCGAGCAGGGCGAAGGCCCGGTCGCGCTGTTCGTCCATGGCGTGCTGATGAACGGTCATCTGTGGCGTCATCAGCTTGCGCAGCTGTCCGATCTGCGCCGCTGCATCGCGCCGGACCTGCTGGCGCATGGCGACACCGAGATCGTGCCGGAGCAGGATGTCTCGGTCAGCGCGAACGCAGGCATGCTGGTCGAATTGCTCGACGCGCTGGATATCGATCGCGTCGACCTGGTCGGCAACGACAGCGGCGGCGGCATCGCGCAGATTCTGGCGGCGAACCATCCCGAGCGCGTGCGCAGCCTGACGCTGACGAACTGCGACGCGCACGACAACTGGCCACCTGTCGCGTTCAAGCCGTTCCTTGCGCTGGCTGCCGCCGGCGGCTTGCCGGGTGCGCTCGCTGCGATGCTGGAGGACAAGCGCGTCTATCGCGCCGCCGATGCGCTCGGGCCTGCCTATGAGGATGCACAAGCGGTCAGCGACGAGACGATCGACACCTACCTGCGGCCGTTCCTGCGATCGGCGCAGCGCACCCGCGATCTGCAGCGCTTTCTCGCTGCGTTCGATTGCGCGCACACGCTCGCGATCGAAAGCCGGCTGCGGACGTTGCAGGCGCCCACGCTCGTCGCCTGGGGGACCGACGATATCTATTTCGATACGCAATGGTCGCACTGGCTCGCCCGGACCATTCCCGGCGTGCGCCGCCGGATCGAGTTCGACGGAGCGCGGCTGTTCTTTCCGGAGGAGCGCTGGGAAGCGTTCAATCACGAATTGCGCGCGCACTGGGAAGCGCTACCGGCGGCGTCCCGCGACGCAGCGGCGCCTTCGCCTGCGATCGTCGACTAGGAAGACCGATGCAGAAGTCGCCGCTCGTGCCATCGCGAGCGGCGCACCGTGGAAGCAGTGGCGTGCGACGCCATCGATCGGCCTGTGCGGGTATTCTGCAAGCCTGGGTGCGCCCGCACGTAGTCCTGCGACCTTGCAATGAACCACCCGCTCGACAATCCGGTCTGGGAGTCGCTCAACCGTCATCACGCCGCACTCGCCAGGAAGACTGCGGACGTAGCGCGCTATCACGCCGATGCCGCGCCTTTCGTTGCGGTGCCTGCCGCCGACGCGCCGGTTGCAGCGCAGCTCGCCGAACTCGTCGAGGCCGGCGAATCGGTCCTGTTCGTCGGCCCGGCACCGCAGCTGCCGCCGGTCTGGCGGGTCACGCCGGCATCGCCGATCGCGCAGATGACCTGCACTGCGCACCTGGCGGTCGAACAGGGCTCGCCGATCGTCGAGCTGTCGCAGGCCGAGGTCGCCGACATGCTCGCGCTGACTGCGCTCGTCTACCCGCACTATTTCCGTCCGCGCACGATCGAGATGGGTCGCTACGTCGGCATCTATCACGGCACCACGTTGGCCGCGATGGCCGGCGAACGCATGCGCTTCGATGGCCACCAGGAAATCAGCGCCATCTGCACGCATCCGGATTTCGGCGGCCGTGGGCATGCGCGGCGCCTGATCGCCGTGCTCACCAACGACTGCCTCGACGGCGGTCGCCTGCCGTTCCTGCATGTGAGCCATCAGAACGTCCGCGCGAAACTGCTGTACGAGCGGATGGGATACCGGTTCCGCGCCGATATTGCGTTGACCGAAGTGGAGCGCGGTGCCGACAGCGGCTGTGCTGATTGAGCGGGGTGCCATCGCGTCGATACGCAAGGTCCGGCTGGCAGCAAAACAGGGTTGTCGTACCACGTACAGAATTGCCATCGCCTTGCAGCGCTGGGGGTACCATGCAAAGCCCATTGCAAGGATTCGCCCATGTCGCCGCTCGACCATGCGCCCGGTTTGCAGTCACCACTGGGTGAGGGCGAAGTGCTCGCCCAGTCCGACAACCTCGGTTTCCGCACGACGCTGAATATTGCCGGGCACCCCTTTGTCGCCGATGAGCCGATCGCCGTCGGCGGCACCGATCGGGGACCATCGCCGTACGGGTTGATCTCCGCCGCGCTCGCCTCGTGCACCGCGATGACCTTGCATTCGTATTCCAAGCGCAAGGGTCTGCCGCTGCGCGACATCCGCGTCGTCGTGCGGCACAGCAACGTGCATGTGATCGACTGCGAGCATTGCGTGGAGGACACCGGTGCGAAAGTCGACCAGCTCGAACGCACGATCTGGATCGACGGCGACCTGACCGACGCCGTGCGCGAACGCCTGATGCAGATCGCCGACAGCTGTCCGGCGCATCGGAGCTTGCGCGGCGGCATGCACATCGTGACGAAGGCGGGTTGAGCCGGCTGTCCGTTTCGCCGCTGCACGCCGTCAGCGCGCCGCGTTCCTGCCTGCGCGGTGAGCCTGCGCGATGCGCGCTGCAACGCGTGCCATGCGTGCGCGCAAGGCCGGCGGCCCGATGACGACGACGTCTTCGCCGAGCCGCATCAATTCGCGCACGCCGAAATCGATCGATTCGATCGGCAGCCGGCAGCGCACCCAGCCGCGCCGGTCGGGCTTGCCGGCGGTCGCTGCTGCCGCGCTGGTCACGTAGGGGCCGAGCAGTTCGAGCCGCCGCAGGCCGTCCGGCGACAGCCGCACCTCGGCCTGCTCCTGATAGACGCCCGCCTCGTATTCGCGCACGGCCTTTTCCCAGTGCGCGGCGAGATCGAAGGTGCGCGGTCGGGTGAACGCGTCGGTGGCGATCCTGGCGTCGTGGATGTTCGCTACGCGATAGCTGCGCAGGGATTTTCCATCCTGCGCGACGAGGTACCAGATGCCGCCTTTCAGCACGAGGCCGAGCGGGCCGAGCTTGCGCGGTCGCGCATCGGTTTCGCCGGAACGCCGGTAGCACAGCTCGAGCATGCGCTCGTCCCACACCGCGCGCGCCACGATCGGCAGCGACGGCAGCTGGTCGGCATCGTGGAACCAGGCTTTCGCATCGAGATGGAAACGCGCGGCAATGCGATCGGCGCCGGGCTGGATGCCGGCCGGCAGCGCGGCCAGCAATTTGAGCCGGGCGCTGGCGAGCACATCGGCCAGGCCGAGCTGTGCGGCGGGGCCGGGCAGGCCGGCCAGGAACAGCGTTTCCGCCTCCGATCGATTGAGCCCGGTGAGCAGCGTGCGATAGCCGTCGCGCAACCGGAAACCGCCGTGACGGCCGCGCTCGGCGTAGACCGGCACGCCGGCGGCGCTGAGCTGGTCGATGTCGCGATGGATCGTGCGCACGCCGACCTCGAACTCGGCCGCCAGCTCGCTCGCACGCAGGCGTCCGCGCGTCTGCAGCAGCATCAGGATCGACAGGAGGCGGCTTGCCAGCATGCTTCGACCTTGTCAGCAATACATGACATCGGATGACATGTATGGGTCTGCATGATACGCGCACACCCAGCCAGGAGGAATGCGTCATGAAAAACGTTCGCAGCATGCTCGCCGCCGGAATGTTCGCGGCCGCCGTCGGTTCGATGACTGCGGCGCAGGCATCGCAGGACGTGCCCACGCCGGCACAATCGCCAGCGGACACGAGCGGCCTGCACGATTTCGATTTCCTGATCGGCGAGT
>DASWPR010000326.1:0-20441 GCA_036398455.1 Dokdonella sp. | reverse complement strand
CGGCACGCACGCCGGTATTCGAGCGCTGGCGCCGGTAAAGCTTCGCGCACGACGAATCGCGACGCGCACACTCGACTTGTCCGGCTGGCCGTTCGACGGGAATGGAGCGTCGTGTTGCTGCATGAGTCACGTACGATCGTTCAGGTCCGTCCAAGGCTATCGAGGGTTCCTTAAGACCCTCTTAAAGACCGAACGACGACCGCCCGGCGCCGCAGCCCGTGAAACGCAGCCGGTCCGAAGGAAGACGGCAGCGGGCATCAATCCGCTGTGGCGGATCGATCGCACCGCTGCCGCGCGCTACGATTGCGCAGGTGCATAGCGCCCGACGCGCCATTGATTCGGCCATCGTGGAGGGCGATGACGTCGGCGCGCCGGACACCTTGGAAAACTACGCATGCGGCGTGATCGCAGCGTGAAAAGGAAGGCGCGCGCCTATTTGGGGCGAGGCGTTGCGTCGAACGGCGACGGGATACGGGCTGCCTTTTCATGAGTCGCCGGCTGATACACCGTATAGGCACCGCGGACCGTCAGCCGAGCCAGTTCCGGATAGTGCAGCGGCGCATTCGCCACGAATCGCTTGACGCTGGCGACGAACAGCCGGAACTTGCGCGTGTCGCCGTGCACCACCTGGAGCGTGCCGCAGTGGGTGCACGACAGCGTCCACCCTCTCGAGCGGCGCTGCAGTTCCGTTGCGGTCCAGAATCCGCATTGATTGCAGTTGTGGGGAAACAGTCCCAGACTTTCCATCGCTCGTTCCCTGTCTCGGCGAAGCCTGCAGAAGCATGCAGAGAACGCGCCAACGCGCTGCCGCGATTGTTCGGCAGGCCGCGGCGGTGCATGCGTAAAATCGAGCCCCTGGCACTGGAAGCCCCAGGCCATGGCCGCGAGTCCCTGCGGGCCTGGATTTATGAACAAGCCGTCGACCCGAGGCGAACGCACTGGCCGGGTGCCATGAGGAAGTGACACGGCCTGTGCCTCCGGTGCATGCTCTGTTAAAGCGCGGAGCTGATTGTGGCGCACAAGCCAAGACCCACCGAAGAGGGCCTGCGTCGTTATCCGGCTACCGACGGGTACTACCGCAAGGACGACCGCGATGCCGACAAGTGTCCGTGCACCTGCACGCCGCGATGTCCGAATCCGTGCGCCGGCCGCTGCGGATGCGTGGCGTGCGCCATTGCGCTGATCGACCGCCAGATCGACCGCTTGTCGAAATCGCTGCTCTGAACGTTCTCATCCTGGCCCGGCTGCGGCGCCGCCGGACCAGAGCAGCAATGCGCGCGTCATGGGCGGCTGGCGTATCCCGCCGCTTCCCGCGCGCGGCGCGCATCGCCCGCCCCCGATCAATCGCGCTCGACCGTCACCTGGTTGCGCCCTCCCGCTTTCGCCGCGTAAAGAGCCTTGTCGGCACGCGCATAGAGATCACCCGCGCCATCGCCGTCACGGTAGCTGGCAAGTCCGATACTGATGGTCACCGGGATGCCGCCGCTCATGATCGCCACCGCTTCGCGCAGGTGCTCGCACTCGCGCAGCGCCGCCTGTGCAGTCGCGCCGGGCAGCAGCACGATGAATTCCTCGCCGCCGGTACGTGCGGCGGTGCCGTCGCTGCCGCAGTGCGCCTTCAGCACGGCGGCCACCGCGGCAAGGGTTTCGTCGCCGACCTGATGGCCGTGCAGATCGTTGATCATCTTGAAGTGATCGATGTCGACGATCGCCAGGTGCAGGCTCTCGCCCTCGCGTGCGCGCTCGATGCGCCAGTCGAGCGCCGCGTTCAGTCCGCGCCGATTGGTCAGGCCGGTCAGGACATCGGTGCCGCTCTGGCGCGACAGGTGCAGGTTCTCCTGTTCGAGTTCGCTCTGGTACTGCTTCAGCTGCAGCTCGTACCAGTCGCGTTCGCCCAGGTGATGGCGCAGCTGGTCATAGGCGCGGCGCAGTTCCATCAGTGCGACCACCTGGCGTGACAAGCCTTGCATCGCCTCGATCTGGAACGGTTCCAGCGTGCGCGGTTCACGATCGATCACGCACAACGTGCCGACCGCGTGACCGCCCGGCGTGACCAGCGGTGCGCCGGCGTAGAAGCGGATCTTGGGATCGCCCGTAACCAGCGGATTGTCGACGAAGCGTTCGTCGGCGAGCGCGTCCTGCACGATGAACAAATGCCCGGGCCGGTGGATCGCGTGTCCGCAGAACGAGACATCGCGCGGGGTCTCCCCGGCGTCCAGTCCAGTGCGAGCCTTGAACCATTGACGCTCGCGATCGATGAGGCTGACCAGCCCCATCGGCGTGCCGCAGATGGCGGACGCAATCTTGACCAGGTCGTCGTAGCCCTGCTCCGGCAGGCTGTCCAGAATGCGGTAGCGATCGAGTTCGGTCTGGCGTTCGCGTTCGTTGGCCGGGATCTGCGCTGCGATCATGTGGGGTACGAATACTCTTCGGCGGACGCTTCGTTGCCGCCACACATCATCGGCCAGGCGGCGGTCCATGAACAGATTGCGCTTTGTATACCGCATCACAGCTAATGCACGACGAACCTGGCCGCGGCCGTCGGGCGCGATCAAAGGCGCCCGCATGCGCGACGGGCAGTGGATACGTCGGGTGGCGCCTTGGATCGGCGAAAGGGTGGTGGCTATGGGTGGGCTCGAACCACCGACCTTGGCATTATGAGTGCCACGCTCTAACCGGCTGAGCTACATAGCCACAGTGGCGCATGCGTGCATGCGCGAGAGGGCGTGCGATTCTAGTTCGCTGTGCCTGCGTGTCAAGCGGAAAACATCGGGGCAGCCACCGTTCGCCTTGCCGCAGCGGCAAGCGCTGTGGAAGAATCGGTTCAAACGGAGGAATTACGCCGTGATCGATCCTGATGGCTACCGACCCAATGTCGGAATAATCCTGCTGAACGCGCGCGGCCATGTGTTCTGGGCGCGTCGAGTCGGCCGCGATGGTTGGCAGTTTCCCCAAGGCGGCATGCGCAGCGACGAGACGCCGGTCGAGGCGATGTATCGCGAACTGGAAGAAGAAACCGGCCTGCAGCCGCAGCATGTCGAGGTGCTCGGTGCGACGCCGGGCTGGCTGCGCTATCGATTGCCGCCGCGGCTGGTGCGGCGGCACGAACGCCCGATCTGCATCGGCCAGAAGCAGGTCTGGTTCCTGCTGCGCATGGTCGGCGAGGAAACGGATTTCCGCCTCGATGCCAACGAGAAGCCGGAGTTCGATATCTGGCGCTGGGTCGATTTCTGGTATCCGGCCGCGCACGTGGTCAATTTCAAGCGCCGCGTCTACGAGCAGGCGCTGCGCCATCTGGTCGTGCTCGCCGAGGGCAGTTGCTGCGTTTCCCTGCGGCAGCAGCAGTGGACGGTCGAGCTGACCGTGTCGACCTGAACGGAATCGCGCACCTAGTTGACAATCATTCGCATTTGCAATTGAATAGGGGCGTCTTCTCAGGACGCCCGCATGTACATCTGCATCTGCAACGCCGTCACCGACCATTCGATCCGCGCCGCCGCCCGCGAAGGCGTGCGCACGTTCGCCGAACTGCGCGAGCGCACCGGCTGCGGCGATTGTTGTGGAAGCTGCGAGGAACTGGCGAGCGAGATCCTCGGCGAGTCGTCGCGTCCCCGCGTTCTCGACCTGCCCCTGCTGTCGGTTGCAGCGTAGCCGCCGAGTCGCCCGCGCACGCGCACGCGCAAATGCGTGCGATTTTCGTTCCCTCATGACTTTCCCGCGGGCGCTATAGTCGCGCTCGCTTTCGCGTGGCCGCCAGGCCGGTTCCGCGAAATGCATCCATGAAGAACGGAGAATCGCGATGAAAGGCCATCCGAAGGTCATCGAGCACCTCAACAAGGTGCTGTACAACGAACTCACCGCGATCAACCAGTATTTCCTGCACGCCAGGATGTATCGGAACTGGGGCTACAAGGAACTCGCCGAGCACGAGTACAAGGAATCGATCGACGAGATGAAGCACGCCGATCGCCTGATCGAGCGCATCCTGTTTCTCGACGGGCTGCCGAATCTGCAGACGCTCGGCAAGCTGCTGATCGGCGAGTCGCCGAAGGAAGTGCTCGCCAGCGACCTGCGGCTGGAGATGCTCGCCGTACCGGATCTGAAGACCGCCATCGCCGATTGCGAGCAACTCGCCGACTACGTCAGCCGCGAGCTGTTCGAGAGCATCCTCGAATCGGAAGAGGAACACATCGACTGGCTGGAAACGCAGATCGGTCTGGTCGAGCGGCTCGGCGAAGTGCCGTACCTGCAGACCAAGATCGAAAGCTGAGCGGGTTCGTCAGAGGCGATCGGCTTCCAGCGTCGCGAATTCGGCGGCTACGCGCTCGTATTCGCGGCGCAATTGCAGCACGCGCTCCGTCATCGGCAGCGATGGCGACGCGCGCAGGTCTTCTTCCATGCCGCGCGCCAGCGCCGCGAGTTCGAGCGCGCCGAGATTCGCGCTGCTCGATTTCAACGTGTGCGCGTTGGCGATCATCGAGTCGCTGTCGCCGGCGTGCGCGGCGCTTTCCAGTTCCGCAATCCGGCGTGGCGTTTCTTCCAGGTAGACGCGCACCAGCACGCCGAAGTCGCCGCCCATGATGTCGAGCATTTCGCGCAGGACACTCTTGTCGAGTGCGGAGGCGGTTGGCGTTTCGGTCGGGTCCACTGCGGGCGGTGTGGGCTCGTCTGGCTCGATCACGACGGCGCCGGCGCTCTCGTCGACCGTCGAAGCGACCGCCGGTGCGGCTGCCGGTACGGCGTCGGCGGCGGCCAGCCAGCGCAGCAGGGTCTGCTCCAGGCGCGCTCTGCTGAGCGGCTTCGACAGATAGTCGTTCATGCCGGCCGCGAGGCATTTTTCGCGGTCGCCGGCCATCGCGTTCGCGGTCATTGCGACGATCGGCACTGCACGCGCTCCGCGTTCGCCTTCCAGCGTGCGCCAGCGCTGCGTGGCCGTATAGCCGTCCATGCGCGGCATCTGGCAGTCCATCAGCACCAGATCGTAGTGTGCAGCAGCAAGCTGCGACAGCGCTTCCTCGCCATCGCCGGCCGTGTCGACGGCAAGCCCGTGCAGGCCGAGCAGCCGGCGCGCGACCTGCAGATTCACGGCGTTGTCTTCCACCAGCAGCACGCGGCCGCGCAACGGGCGCGACCCGGCTTCTCCGGCACGCGGCAGCGCGGCCGCCGGCTCGCCGCCGACCCGGTGCAGTTCGGCGCGCGCCTGCGCCGCGCCGGCATCGAACAGGTTGTCCAACGCCGCGCGCAGCTGCGGCGCGACGAACGCACGCGGCAGCGCGGTCGTGCGTGCCGGCGCGGGCGCCTCCGGCGCGCCGCTGTCGGGCGGCGTCAGCAGCACGATGCGTGCGTTCGCCAGCGACGCGTCGCCGAGCACGCTGCGCATGAATGCGGCGACGCGCGGCGCCGGCTCGGTCGCATCCGCCACCACCAGGTCATACTGCCAGCGCGGCCCCTGCGCGGCGGCTGCGCGCAGCTTGGCGAGCGCTTCGCCAGTGCCGGCCACGGTGGTCGTCTGCACCTGCAGGTTCGACAGCGCGGCCTGCAGGCGATGCAGCACGGTTTCGTCGTTGCCGACGAGCAGCGCGCGAACCCCGCGCAGGTCGTGTTGCGCCGGAAGATCGCCGATCACCTTCAAGAGCGGAATGCTGAACCAGAACAGCGAACCCTTGCCCGGCTCGGACTGCACCGCGATGCGACCGCCCATCAGATCGACCAGGCGCTTGCAGATGACCAGGCCGAGGCCGGTGCCGCCGAACGCGCGCGTGATCGACGCATCGCCCTGCGAAAAAGGGCGGAACAGCTTTGCCGTGGTTTCCGCGGTCATGCCGATGCCGGTATCGCGTACCGCGAACGCAACCTCGTGCGCGGTCGGCGTCTCGCCGCGCCGGCTGACCAGCACGGTGACGCTGCCGCGCTGGGTGAACTTGATCGCATTGCTGACCAGGTTCATCAGGATCTGGCGCAGGCGCACCGGATCGCCGCGCACCGCCAGCCGCACGTTCGGATCGATGTTGACGCCCAGGCGCAGCCCCTTCGCCTCGGCGTTGCGCCGCATCAGCTGCGCGACGCCGTCGACGAGCTCGCGCAGATTGAGCGCGATGTGCTCGATCTCGAGCTTGCCGACGTCCAGTTTCGAATAGTCGAGGATGTCGTCGACGATGCGCAGCATTTCCTGTGCGGAGTGGTAGGCGGTGCCGAGGTGATCGCGCTGCTCGTCCGCCAGTTGCGTCGACAGCACGAGTTCGATCAGCGGCAGCACGCCGTTCAGCGGCGTGCGGATTTCATGGCTCATCGTCGCGAGGAATTCGTCCTTCGCGAGCATGGCCGCCTCGCTCGCCTGCTTGGCGACGAGCAGTTCGCCCTGCGTGCGACGCAAGGTTTCCAGCTGCAGGCGCAGATCGTCGTCGACCGCTGCGCGCAGGGGCGTGCGCGCGTGCACGAACGCATCGTCCGCACGGTCCTCGGACGACGCGCGCGTCATCAGGACGATCAGCCAGGCTGCCGCGGCGCCGAGCAAGGCCGGCGCCGCGACGAGCACGTAACCCGGCTGCGCGAACCACGGTGCGGCGATGCCGACGCCGCCTGCGAGCACGACGCCGAGCAGGCCGAGCGCGGTGCGGTAACGCGGCCTGAGAGTCATGCCGGCCGGTTCCTACAGCGCGGAGGCGTGGAAATCGAAGACCAGTTCCTGGCCCGCCTGCTGCACGAAGTTGCCTTGGATGAAGTCGACGCCCGCGGTCCACAGCGCAGCCGCGCCACGCGCATCTTCGACTCGCGGCGCGATCACGCGCTTGCCGTGCTCGTGGGCGACCTCCACCAGCGCGCGCAATTCGCTGCGGATCGCCTCGTCGTCGAAACGCAGATAGCGCGGCGCGACTTTCAGATAGCTGATCGACGGCATCCGCAGCAGGCGCTCGGCACGCGGGCCCGACTCGACGCCGGCCAGCGTGACGCTGGCACCGAGCGCATGCACCGCGTCGGCCCAGCGTTCGACCGCTGCTTCGTCGGTGGCCGCGTCGAGCAGGCGCAGTTCCAGCGAAAGCGCGTCGGCAGAGGCCTTGCGTCGGACGAGCAGATCGCCGAGCCAGCGCACGCTGTCGGCATCGCGCACGCTGGCCAGCGACAGGCTGGCGAACAGGCGCGGCGCCTGGCCGCCCGGCGGTCGCGCGGCGATCAATTCGACACAGTGCTGCAGCACCCAGCGATCGACGGCTCCGATCAGCCCGGCACGCTCGGCCGCGGGAATGACTTCCGCTGCGGTGTGCACGCGCTGATCGCTGCCGTGCAGGCGCAGCAGCGCCTGGAACTGCTCCTCTTCCTCGCCGTGCAGCGAGACGATCGGCTGGAACACCAGCTGGAACCCGTCGCCGTCGAGGGCGACGCGGATGCGTTCGACCAGCTCATGGTTCGCGGTCGCGGCGACGTCGCGCACCATGAAGACGCCGCGGCGACCCGCTGCGCGTGCGGTCTGGATCGCGTTGAGTGCCGTCTCGCGCATGCGCTCGACCTGGCTGGCGCCGGCGACGAAGGGACACACGCCGACGTCGAAGACGACAGGGCCGCTCGCCGCGGCGGAACTTTCACGCGAGATGCGATCGCGCAGGTTCAGCGCGTAGGCTTCCAGCAGGTTCGCATTGCAGTCGGGATTGAAGACGAGGAAACGCCCGTCGCCGTCGGCCGCGACCAGGTCGCGCGCACCGACATGCGCGATCAGGAGGGCGCCCGCTGTGGCGATCGGGCCGGCCGCACCCGCGGTATCCACGCGTGCGCGCTGTGCGGAGGCGTCTTCCAGAGCGAAGACGAGCAGGCCGCCGGCGCGGCTGCGCGCATCCTCCATCGCCAGGCAATCGGATACGCGCTGCAGCAGGTCGCCGCGTGCAGTCAGTGCGGATGCCAGCGCCGGCATCGCCGCAGCGTCACCGCGGCGGCGCTGCTGGCGCGTGCGCCGCACCCGATTGGTGACTGCCGAGATCAGATGCTTCGGGCGCACCGGTTTCGACAGGAAATCGTCGCCGCCCGCATCGAGCGCTTCGAAATGCTTGTCCGCGTTGTGCTCGCCGGAAAGAAAAACGATCGGCGTCGCCACGAAGGCTTCGCGCTGGCGGATCAGCGCGGTGAGGTCGATGCCGTCGCAGCCCGGCATGTAGAGGTCCATCAGGATCAGGTCCGGATGGAAGCGTTCGAGCGCATCGAGCGCCTCCAGCGCGTCGCCGACGGCGAGCGTCTGCATGCCCGCCTTGCGCAGGATCGATTCGGCGAACACGGTCTGCGTGCGATCGTCCTCGATGATCATGATGCGATACGGATCGCCGCGCGCGGCTTCGGTCAGTTCGGCGATGCGCGCGATGACGCGATCGGCGCTGGTCGGCGTTTCGATCAGCGCATCGCAGCCGACGCGCACGGCGTGCAGGCGCGCGGCGACATCGGCCGGGCCGCTCAGCGCGACCAGCCAGACAGGCTGATCGAGTTCCTTGCGCACGCGCTTGAGGCGCGCCCCGATGTCGTCGATCGCGGCGGCGAACGATGCATCCACCAGCACGAGCGCGGGCGGTGAAGCGCCCAGTGCGGCGGCGAGTTCGGCGCCGTCGTCGAAGCGCGTCGTCGCGTAGCCGCGCGCATGCAGGCCAGCCTCGATATCGGCGGCGAACGGGCTGCCGTCGCTGAGGAAATACACGCGCTGCACGGTCGTGGCCGCGGCGGCCGCAGGCGCTGCGGGTGCGACGGGCGGCGATGGCGCCGCGACGCGCTCGATGGCTGCGACCACCGGCGCATCCGCCACGACCGTCTGCTCGATATGCGGCGGCGGCAGCACCACGGGCACGCCGAAGCGCGTCCAGTAGTCGGGCGGCGGCACCACCAGCAGTGGAAAGCCATGGTCGTGGGTGGCGCCGGCGACGACGATGCCCACCACCGGGCCGGTGTCGATGAAGGCCTTGCGCGGCGGGCGCTGCGCCAGGGCGCTGATCAGCTGTGCGATCTGCGCCGCCTGGTCCGGCTGCGGCAGGTGCGGCGGTGCCAGCAGCGCGGCTGCGGCAGCGTGCAGCGCGTCGAGGTCGTCGGCGAGCGCGGCGGCTTCCAGTTCGCGACAGGAGGCGGCGAGAAAGGCCGCATCGGCGGCCAGCAGCGCCAGCGTGTTGATGTCCCAGCGATCGGCCTGCAGGCGTTCGCCGCGCCGGCACAGCCGCGCGATGCGCTGCGCCAGCTGCGCCTCGAACAGACGCAGCCGCTCCGGCCGATGCAGGTCGAAATCGCGTGCCAGCATTCGTTTTCCCCGTGTCGGCAGCGACTATACCAGCGCGGTCGTCCGCTGCGGCCGCGACGCGGTTACGGCTTGACCACCACCAGCACGACGATCGCGATCAGCAGCAGCGCCGGCACTTCGTTGAACAGGCGCAGCCAGCGGCTGGAATGGCGGTTGGCGTCGCGCGCGAATTCGCGCACCAGCTTCACCAGCATCAGGTGGTAGGCGATCAGCAGGACGACCAGCGCGAGCTTCGCGTGCAGCCAGCCCTGCTGAAGGTATCCGATGCTCGCATGCGCGAATGCGCCGAGCGTGAGCAGTCCGAACACGATGGCGAGCACGCCGCCGACATGCGTGATCATCAGCAGGCGACGCTGCATGATTTTCAGTCGCTCGCGCACGACCGTTTCGGTCGCCTCGGCGTGATAGACGAACAGGCGCGGCAGATAGAACAGGCCCGCGAACCAGGTCACGACGAAGATCACGTGGAAGGCTTTCAGCCACAGCATCGGCAAGCTCCTGCAGATCGGCGTGAGTATAGTGCGCCGCCGTATGGCAGGCGGCCCGCCTTGACCGCTCCTGCCCCGCGCGACTATAAGCGTCGGCCCCGCCCGTCACGCGCGCATCGTCCTGGCCGAATGCCCAAGATCGCACCGCCGCTGGTCATCCGAACGCACGATCCTGCGCGCGAGCGACGCACGCGGGTTCTGCTCGGGCTTGCCTGGCTCGCCAGCCTGCTGATCGCCGCGTCGATCACCTCGGCGCTGGTGGTGGCGGTGCCCGGCGGCAATGCCAAGAAGCAGCTTGCCGCGGCCGAACAGGAGAAGCAGGCGCTGATGTCGCGCGTCGCCGTGCTCGAACGCTCCGAACAGGTCGCCAAGGCCGCGCTGGTCGACGTGCAGCAGACGATGCGCGAGCGTGACGAAGAGATCGACGCGCTGCGTGCCGACCTTGCGTTCTACGGTCGCCTGGTCGGCGGCGCGCGGCGCGAGGGCCTGGCGGTACACATGCTGACGCTGAAGCCGGTGAAGGATTCGCAGGCGTGGAATTTCGTCGTCACCTTGACGCAGAACTTCAAGCGCGGCCAGGACGTCAAGGGACATGTGACGGTGTCGGTCGAAGGCGTGCAGGCCGGCAAGCTGACGACGCTGGACTGGGCGGCGCTCAGCCAGAATCAGAACAATGCGGGAATCGAGTACGGCTTCAAGTATTTTCAACAAGTGAGCGGTACCATCATGCTCCCGCCGGGTTTCGCGGCGAATCGGGTGATCGTGCACGCCGAAGGCGACGGCGGCCGGGCCGACCAGGAGTTCGCCTGGAAGGACGCGGTCAAGGGCGAGGAGGGAGACGATGTTCGGCAATGACAAGCGCAATGGCAAAGTGGCAGTAGCGGCGATCAGTACCTTGATCGCGGAGGGAACCCGCATTCACGGCGACGTGCATTTCAGCGGCGGCCTGCATCTGGAAGGCCTGATCGACGGCTCGATTTCGGCCGACGGAACCGATTCGGTGCTGACGCTGAGCGACAAGGGTCGCGTCAACGGCGAGATTCGCGTGTCCAACGCGGTTGTCAACGGCACCGTGCAAGGCGACATTTTCGTCGGCGAGCGCCTCGAGCTGGCCGGCAACGCGCGCATCGAAGGCAATGTGCACTACAAGGTGCTGGAAATGGCCGCCGGTGCGCAGATCAATGGCAAGATGCTCTACCAGAGCGAGCCGCCGCGCCGTCTGGCGGCGCCGGAAGTGGAGTCGGACCTGTCCAAGGTGGCGGCCGCGGAAGCTTGAAAACGACGCGCGCGGACACGATATCCACGCGTTGTCTGCGCATGTTTTGACGAGACCATGAACGAAACGATCACGCCGAGCTATCTGGATGCCGATGCGGCGCCGCTGGTGTTCACGCACGCGGCGGCCGGCAAGGTGCGCGAGCTGATCGCCGAGGAAGGCAATCCGGAATTGAAGCTGCGCGTGTACATCAGCGGCGGCGGATGCTCCGGTTTCCAGTACGGCTTCACCTTCGACGAGGCGCGTGCCGAAGACGATTTCGCGGTCGATCGCGATGGCGTCACCCTGCTGGTCGATCCGCTCAGCCTGCAGTACCTCGCCGGCGCCGAGATCGACTACGCCGAATCGCTGACCGGCGCGCAATTCGTGATCCGCAATCCGAACGCGAGGACGACCTGTGGCTGCGGTTCCTCGTTCTCGGTCTGAGCAGCGCGGCAGGTACGCGTGACCGCGCGCACGAACGTCTTCGCCGGCAGCACCCTCGAACGCAACGCCGAACTGCGCGACGACGCCGAGTGGGCGGCCGCGCAGCGCGCCGATCCGAAGGCGCGCCATGTGCTGCTCGCAGCCGATGGTCGCGCGGTGATCCAGGCCGGCGCCGATGCGCTGCGCCTGCTCGGCACGGATGAACTCCACGCATTCGTGCCGGAGCCGTCGCTGACCTACCTCGGCAGCGACGAGATCGGTCCGCTGTTCTTCGTCAGCCTCGAGCAGACGCTGGCACACAGCATCGCGGCCGCCGTCGCGGGCGATTTCATCGATCTGCGCAGCGCGGGCACGCGCCTGCACCCGTTTCAGGCCGGTCTGTTCGCGACCGCGCGCGCGCTGGCGTTCTGGCACGTGCGCACGCGTTTCTGCGGCGTGTGCGGCGCGCGCGCGGAATGGCATGCGATGGGGCATCGTGCGAAATGCACGAATCCGGAATGCGCCACCGAACATTTTCCGCGTGTCGACCCGGCCATGATCGTGATCGTGAGCTGGCGCGAGCAGTGCCTGCTCGGGCGCCAGTCGAGCTGGCCCGAGGGACGCTATTCCACCCTGGCCGGTTTCGTCGAGCCTGGCGAATCGCTGGAAGATGCCGTGCGCCGCGAAGTATTCGAAGAGGCCGGCGTGCGCGTCGGCGAATGCGAGTACTACTCCTCGCAGCCGTGGCCGTTCCCGTCGTCGCTGATGCTCGGCTTCACGGCGAAGGCGACGGGGCCTGCGATCAGCGTCGGGCGCGAGCTCAGCGATGCGCGCTGGTTCGGCGTCGACGATCTGATCGGCGGCCTCGCCGATCGCAGCATCGTGCTGCCGCCGCGCGTTTCCGTTTCGCACGAGCTGATCGCGCACTGGCTGCGCCAGACGGCCGGGCTGGAACTCACCGCGCTGCTGTCCGACGAGCCCTGGCTGCGGCCGTCCGCCTGAAGTCAGCGGTGGCGCATCGCCTCGGCTAGAATGCGGCGAAGTTCATCGCAGCGCGAACCGGACCTTTTGCTTCCATGGCACAGACTCTGCTGGCTGTCTTTCTGGTGCTCGTCAGCGCGCAGGCGCTGCCGGACCTCGCGCGGCTGCGCGACTTCTCCTGGCTGAAGCTCGGGCTCGCCCGCTGGCGCGGCGGCGCTGGGGAGGGCTCGGCGGCCATGGTGCTGCTGCTGCCGCTGATCCTGTTTGTGCTCTGCGCGCTGATTCAGGGCGCGTTGACCCATATCCTGTTCGGCCTGCCGGCGTTCGCGTTCGGCGTCGCCGTGCTGTTCTATTGCTGGGGTCCGCGCGACCTCGAGGCCGATATCGACGCCGTGCTGAAGGCGCCGGACAGCGACCGCCGCCATGCGGCCGCGCAGATGCTGCGGCCGGAACCGGCGACGCAGGAACTGCCGCTCGAATCGGCCGCGCTGCTCGAAGCGACCTTCCTGTCCGCGTTGTCGCGCTGGTTCGGCGTGCTGTTCTGGTTCGTCATCCTCGGTCCCGCCGGAGCCCTCGGCTATCGCGTCGTGCAACTGCTGGCCCGGCATCCGGCGTTCATCGAGGAAACGAACGCGGAGCAGCGCGCGCTGCTCGATCGCGCGGCGCTGGTCATCGACTGGGCGCCGGCGCATCTGATGGCATTGACGCTGGCCCTGGTGTCGGAATTCGACGTGGTCATCAAGACCTGGCGCGATTACCACAATACGCATGGCAAAGGGTATTTCGCGCTCGATACCGGTTTCCTCGGCGCCCTGGCGCGCGCCGGCATCGATGCCGACGTGATCGCCGGCGACGGCTATGCGACCGACGTGAACGATCCGCTGGTCGAACTGGCCGATGCCCGCACCGTGCTGAAGCGCATCCTGATCACCTGGGTGGCGATCATCGCGCTGCTGGTGCTGGCCGGCTGGGCGGCCTGAGCGCCGGTTCGGCCGGACACTACCTCAGCCGAGCACGCCGTCGATCACATCGCGCGCCGCGTGCGGACGCCCAAGTGCGCGTGCGCGCGTCGCGAGGGCTTCGAGGTGCTGCGGTGCGGCCAGCAATTCGCGCACGCGATAATCGAGTGCGGTCGCATCGACGGCCTTCAACGCGGCGCCCTGCTCGAGCAGATGGTCGCAGTTGCGCTCCTCCTGCCCGGGGATCGGCGCATGCACGATCATCGGACGGCCGAGCGCCAGGCATTCCGACGTCGTCAATCCGCCCGGCTTGGTGATGACGAGGTCGCTTGCCGTCATCAGGCGCTCGACCTTGTCGGTGAATCCCTGCGCGAACAGGCGCTGCGGGTGGCCTGCCGCCAGGGCATGCAGGCGTTCGAGCATCTTCGCGTTGCGGCCGGCCAGGGCGACGAGCTGGAAATCCGCATCCAGCGCGAGCAGACGTCCGGCGACCTCGTCGAGGCCGCCGAGACCGGCGCCGCCACCCATCAGCAGGATCGTCCTGCGGCGCGCATCGATGCCGAACTCCGCCGCGCAGGCCGCACGGTCGAGCGGCTGCGCAAACGCGGGCATGATCGGAATGCCGGTCACATGCGTCTTGGCATTGTCGATGCCGCGGGCGTGCATGCGGTACGCCACTTCGTCGTTCGCGGCAAAGTAGCCGGCCATGTCCGGCACCACCCACATGCCGTGCAGGTCGAAATCGGTGACGACGACGAATCCCGGCGCGCCGAAGCGCGCGCGGCTGCGTTCGCGCATCAGCAGCTCGGCCGGCAGGAAATGCGTACAGATCACGATGTCCGGCGCGAAGTCCGCGATCGCCTTGCGCAGCGCGCGCGTGTTCAAGCGCTCGATCGCGCGGCGCAGGCGCGACAGCGGCGTGCTCGGCGGCGTGCGGTCCATGATCCGGTACAGCGCCGCCCAGACGGCGGGTTGATGTTCGACGATCTTCAGGTAGAGGTCGGTATAGAGCGCGCGAAACGCGGGCGCGACGTGATCCATCACGTCCAGGTGCAGCGCCTCGACCCCGGGACGCGACGCCGCGGCGCTGCGCAATGCCTCGGCTGCGCGCACATGGCCTGCGCCGGCGGAGACGCTGAGCAGCAGCAGGCGGGTCATGCCCAGGTTCCGCGCAGTTCACGCACACGCTGTTCGAGCAATTCGACATTCGCCTCTGCCGCCGGAACCGGCGCGCCGACGGCGACCGCGATGCGCGACCAGAAACGCCGCGGCAGGCGCGAGCGGCCGAGCGCCGAATCGCGCCGGCTGAACACCGATCCCCACAGGCCACGCAGCGCGAGCGGAATCACCGGCACCGGCCGGCGCGCGATGATCTTCTCGACGCCGGGCCGGAACGGCGCGATGTCGCCGTCGCGGGTGATGCCGCCTTCCGGAAAGATGCACACGAGTTCGCCGTCGGCGAGCGCGCGATCGACCTCGTCGAACGCTGCGTCGAGCAGGGCGGGGTCTTCCTTGCGCCCGGCGATCGGAATGGTCTTCGCGGTGCGGAAGATGAAGTTCAGCAGCGGCAGGTTGTAGATCTTGTAGTACATCACGAAGCGGATCGGCCGGCGCACGACGCCCATGACGATGAGCGGATCCATGAAGCTGACGTGGTTGCAGACGAGCAGGGCGGCCCCCTCGTCGGGAATCTTCTGCAGCCCCTCGGCCTCGATGCGGTACAGCGTCTTGATCAGGATCCAGCTGAGGAACCGCATCAGGAATTCGGGTACCAGCGTGTAGATGTAGATCGCGACCAGCGCGTTGAGGATCGCGACCGTCAGAAAGATCTTCGGGATCGAGAAGCCGAGCGCGGTGAGGCCGAGGCCGAGGCCCGCGGCAAGCACCATGAACAGCGCGTTGAGGATGTTGTTGCCGGCAATCACGCGCGACAGTTCGCTGCGTTCGGTGCGGCTCTGCACCAGCGCGAACAGCGGCACGATGTAGAGGCCGGCGAACAGGCCGATCAGGGTCAGGTCGAGGACCAGGCGCCAGCTGCCGGGCGCGCCGAGAAAGCCGCCCATGCCGAGCCCGTGCAGGGTCGAGGCGAGCGGGCGGGCGAAATACAGGTCGACCGCGAACACCGTCATGCCGATCGAGCCGAACGGCACCAGGCCGATCTCGACCTTGTGGCCGGACAGCCGTTCGCACAGCAGTGAGCCGACGCCGACGCCGATCGAGAACAAGGCCAGCGTCAGGTTCAGCACCGACTCGCCGCCGCCGAGGAAGACCTGGGTGTAGCCGGGCAGCTGCGCGGTGAACACGGTGCCGAAGAACCAGAACCAGGAGATGCCGAGCACCGCGTTGAACACGGTGCGGTTGCGGCCGACGTAGCGCATCACGCGGACCGTCTCGGCGGCCGCGTTGAAATTGAACTTCAGCCCGGGCGCCGTCGCCGGGGCCAGCGGAATCGCGCGGCTGGTGAGATAGCCGGCCAGGGCGACCCCGACCACCAGGATCGAAGCGGCCGTCGCACCGAAATCGCCGAGCGCCATCAGCGAACCGCCGGCCATCATGCCGAGCAGGACCGCGATCGACGTGCCCATCTCGACCAGGCCGTTGCCGCCGACGAGTTCTTCCGGCTTCAGCGCCTGCGGCAGGATCGCGTACTTGATCGGGCCGAACACGGTCGAGTGCAGGCCCATCAGGAACAGCACGACGAACAGCAGCGACACCTGCTGCGCATGGAACGCATACACCGCCAGCAGCATCGCGGCGATCTCGAACAGCTTGACGTAGCGGATCAGGCGCGTCTTCTCGAACTTCTCCGCAATCTGCCCGGCGCTGGCGCTGAACAGGAAGAACGGCAGGATGAAGATCGCCGGCGCGATCATCGCGTAGGTGCTCGCCGCTTCGATCGAGAGGCCGAGGTGAAAGCCGATCAGCACGATCATGCCCTGGCGGAACGCGTTGTCGTTGAAGGCGCCGAGCGCCTGCGTCACGAAGAACGGGGCGAAGCGGCGCGTCTCGAGCAGCTTGAACTGGCTGGAGCTGGACATGAGGGATTCCACCTGAACTGAACGCAATCTAGCAGGACGCGCGCGCGCTTGGCGATGCGCCGGCGTGGCGAACTTCGGTTGCGGTCGCGGGTCGGAGCGCCTCCGCTGTCGAGCAGCTAAACTATCCCGCTTGCCCTCAATCAGCCGCACGCGCGGTACCAAGCCCATGCCGATACGCACCCTCCTCGCGCCCGCCCTGACCATTGCCCTGATGACTGCGGCGCCTGGGATGCTGCACGCCGATGCCGCCGTGAAGACGGTCCCGACACCGGACCTGTCCAAGCTCGCCCCCGCGCGTGCGGAAGAGCTGCGCAAGGCGCGCACCAGCTTCGAAAAGAGCCGCGAAGTGCAGACCGCCGACGCGCTCGCCGAAACCTATGCGCTGCTCGGTTCGGCGTACGCGCGCAACGGTTTCTACGATGCCGCCGATGTCGCACTCGGCGACGCCGTCGCGCTGGCGCCGCAGAGCGGCCGCTGGGTCTATCTGCGCGGCATGCTCGCGGTGATGCAGAAGCAGGATGCCGCGGCGAAGAGCTACTTCGAACGTGCGTTGGCGATCGATCCGGCCTATCTGCCGATCCGCACCGCGATCGCGAGCCAGCGCATGGCCGCGGGCAATCTCGATGGCGCGCGCCAGGTGCTTGAGAGCTACTCGTCCGAGCACCCGGAACAGGCCGTGCCGTTCGCGATGCTCGGCGATATCGCGCTGCGCCAGAAGCGCTATCCGGATGCCATCGCGCAGTTGAAGCACGCATTGCAGCTGGCGCCGGAGGCGAACCGTCTGTATGCGCAGCTGGCCGACGCCTACGCCGCCTCCGGAGACACCAAGGCCGCGGCGGACGCGCGCGCCAAGGCCGGCCCGAATACGCCGGCGCTCTACGATCCGGTCGGACATGGACTGATCGGCAACCTCGATCCGGCGCAGGCCACGCAGGCGGCGCCGGCCGCCCCCGCTGCCGCGGCTCCGACCGATCCGATCGAACGCGCCGTCGGCGAGACGCGCTCGCTGATGCTGGCGCACAAGTACGACGAGGCACGCAGGCGCCTCGACCAGGCATTGCAGGCTTCGCCCGGCAACGTGACGCTGATCGTGCTGTACGCGCGTCTGGAAACCGAAGCGGGCAACCTGCCTGCCGCCGAGACGCGCGCGAAGCAGGCGCTGGCGATCGATCCGAAGGATTCGCGCGCCTATGTCGTGCTCGGACTGACGCAGGAAATGCGCAACGACGATGGCGGTGCGCAACGCTCCTATGAACAGGCGATCCGCCTGCAGCCGACGCAGGCGAACGCGCGCATCGCGCTCGGCGTGCTGTTCGTGCGCCTGAATCGCCTCGACGATGCCATCGCGCAGTTTCGCGCGCTGACCCAGGCCGGCGTGAAGAGCGAGGAAGCGTGGACGCGCCTGATCGCGGCGGAGTTCGTCTCCGGCCATTGCGGCGATGCGTTGCAGGAAATCAACAACGCCTTGAAGAAGGAAGCCAACAACGGCTATCTGCTGCAGCTGTTCGTGCGCACGGCGAGCACGTGCCCGACCGTCGGCGCCGACGAGAAGCGCATGGCGCTCGACTACGGCGGCAGGCTCTATCTCGCCGCGCCGGTGGCGGCGGTCAGCGAAGCGTACGCGCTCGCGCTGGCGGCGAACGGCAAGTGGGACGATGCGGTGAAGACGCAGCAGGGAACCATGTTCGTCGTCATGCGCGATGAAGGCGTGCGGGGCGTTGCGCCGTACAAGACCTTCATGCAGCAGTTCCAGGCGCACAAGCTGCCGGATCGTCCGTGGCCGGCGGATGCCGAGGTGTTCAACCCGCGCCGCCCGACGCCCCCGTCCGCTGCGCCCGGTACCGCCGCACCCGCGCGCAAGTAAAGCGCTTCGAGAGTACGGCGCCGGTCGTGCCGGCCGGCGCGCCTCAGCCTCGGCGCAGCGCGCGGTGGCCGATATCGCGCCGATAGAAGGCGCCGTCGAAATGAATCGTGCGCGCGACCGCATAGGCGCGTTCGCGCGCCGCCGCGATGTCTTCGCCGAGCGCACACACCGCGAGCACGCGACCTCCGGCAGTGACGACGCGCCCGCAGTCGTCCAGGCGCGTACCCGCATGGAATACTTTCGCATCCACGTCCGTCGCCGCGTCGAGGCCGCTGATCGCATCGCCGCTGCGCACGTTGCCGGGATACCCCTCGGCGGCGACCACGACGCCGAGGGCCGGGCGCGGATCCCAGGCAACGGTCGTTTCGTTCAGACGGCCGTCCAGCGCAGCTTCGATCAGTTCGACCAGATCGGACTGCAGCCGCAGCAGGATCGGCTGGGTTTCCGGATCGCCCAGGCGCGCGTTGAATTCGATCACCTTGGGCGCGCCGCTGGCATCGATCATCAGGCCGGCATACAGAAAGCCGCCGAATGGCGCGCCTTCCGCCGCCATGCCCGCGATGGTCGGGTGGATCACCTCGTCGAGGATGCGCTGCTCGACGTCCGGCGTGACGACGGGGGCTGGCGAATAGGCGCCCATGCCGCCGGTGTTCGGACCGAGGTCGCCCTCGTCGCGCCGCTTGTGGTCCTGGCTGGTCGCCAGCGGCAGTACATGCTGGCCGTCGCTCATCACGATGTAGCTGGCTTCCTCGCCTTCGAGGAACTCCTCGATGACGACGCGGGCGGACGCGTCGCCGAATGCGTGCGCGCCGAGCATGTCGCGCAGCGCCTGCTCGGCATCGGCCAGCGTCAACGCGACGACGACGCCCTTGCCGGCCGCGAGGCCATCGGCCTTGATCACGATCGGCGCGCCGTGATGGCGCACGTGGGCGAGTGCGGGTTCCAGTTCGGTGAAGACCGCGTAGTGCGCCGTCGGGATGTTGTGGCGCGCGAGGAAGTCCTTGGCGAACGCCTTCGAACTCTCCAACTGCGCGGCGATGCGCGTCGCGCCGAAGCAGCGCAGGCCGGCGGCGCGGAAGCGGTCGACGACCCCGGCAGCGAGCGCGGCTTCCGGTCCGACCACGGTCAGTGCGATGTCTTCGTCGATCGCGAGGGTCAGCAGACCGTCGATATCGGTCACGGCGATGTCGGCGTTGCGCACGCCCGCTTCGAGCGCCGTGCCTGCATTGCCTGGTGCGACAACCACTTCGCTGACCGTGGGCGACTGCTTCAGCTTCCACGCGAGCGCGTGCTCGCGCCCGCCCGAACCGATGACGAGAACTTTCATGGGAGAGCCGGGTAGGGATAAGCGGGAATGGGGCATCGAAAAAACGGGGCAACGATGCCTGGCTTCGCTTCGACCATGCTCGATTCCCTATTGCCGATTGCCGGCCTCAATGCCTGAAATGCCGCACGCCGGTGAACACCATCGCCATGTCGTGCTCGTCGGCCGCGGCGATGACTTCGCTGTCGCGCATCGAACCACCGGGCTGGATCACCGCGCGGATGCCGGCGTCGGCGGCCGCATCGATGCCGTCGCGGAACGGAAAGAACGCGTCCGAGGCCATCACGCTGCCGTGCACGTCGAGCTTCGCCTCGGCCGCCTTGATCGCAGCGATCTTCGCGCTGATCACGCGGCTCATCTGGCCGGCGCCGATGCCGATCGTGCGGCTCTCGCGCGCGTAGACGATGGCATTGGACTTCACATACATCGCCACGTGCCAGGCGAACAGCAGGTCGTGCAGCTCGGTCGCATTCGGCACGCGCCTGGAGACCACCTTCAGGTCGGTCAGCAGCAGGGTGTCGCGATCGGCATCCTGCACGAGCAGTCCGCCGGAGATGCGCTTGAAGTCGAACGCGGGCGGCGCCTGTTCTTCCCATTCGCCGGTGGCGAGCACGCGCACATTCGGTTTCGCGGCGAGTGCAGTGATCGCCTCGGCATCGAAATCCGGTGCGACGACGACCTCGACGAACTGGCGCGCGATGATCTCGCGCGCGGTCGCGCCGTCGAGCGGGCGATTGAACGCGATGATGCCGCCGAACGCGGACACCGGGTCGCACGCGTAGGCGCGCTCGTAGGCTTCCAGCACATTCGCGCCGAGCGCGACGCCGCAGGGATTGGCGTGCTTGAC
>DASWPR010000325.1:0-3024 GCA_036398455.1 Dokdonella sp. | reverse complement strand
GCGGTCGAGCAGGCGCTGCGCTTCAACCTCTTCCACGTGCTGCAGTCGACCGGCCGCGGCGGACGCACCAGCGCGGCCGCCAAGGGCCTCACCGGCGAAGGCTACGAAGGCCACTATTTCTGGGACACCGAAGCGTTCGTGCTGCCGGTGCTCGCGTTCACCGCGCCGGCGCTCGCGCGCGGCATGCTCGAATACCGCCTGCGCACGCTCGGCCACGCCCGTGCGCATGCGCGCGAACTCAATCACACGCGCGGCGCGCTATACGCCTGGCGCACGATCAGCGGCGACGAATGCTCGTCGTACTATCCGAGCGGGTCGGCGCAATATCACATCAACGCAGCGATCGCCTACGCCATCCGCCTGTACGTCGATGCCAGCGGCGACCAGGCGTTCCTCGTCGAAGGCGGTGCGGAGGTGTTGTTCGAGACCGCGCGCGTCTGGCTCGACATCGGCCATTTCAACGCGCGCCGCAACGGCGCGTTCTGCATCCACGAAGTGACCGGCCCGGACGAATACACCGCGCTGGTCGACAACAACTACTACACCAACCGCATGGCGCAGGCGCATCTGCGCCATGCGGTGAAGGTGGCGCGCTGGTTCGCCGCCGAACATGCGGCCGGCTATGCGGGCCTGTGCGCGCGCATCGGCCTCGGCGACGACGAGATCGAGGATTGGTCGCTCGCCGCGGAGACGATGTACCTGCCGACCGACGAGCGCTACGGCGTGTTCCCGCAGGACGACACCTTCCTCGACAAGCCGGTGTGGAATTTCCAGGCGACACCGGCGGACCGCTATCCGCTGCTGCTGCACTACCACCCGATGACGATCTACCGGCATCAGGTGTGCAAGCAGGCCGACGTCGTGCTGGCGCTGGTGCTGGCCGGCGAGGGCATCGATGTCGAACGCAAGCGGCGCAACTTCGACTATTACGAGCGCGTCACCGTGCACGATTCGACGCTGTCGGCGTCGACCTTCAGCGTGCTCGCGAGCGAAGTCGGCTATGCCGACAAGGCGTATCGCTACTTCCTCGATACCACGCGCGTCGACCTGGACGACCTGCACGGCAATACGCATCACGGCGTGCACATGGCCGCGATGGCCGGCAGCTGGCTCAGCCTGGTGTGGGGATTCGCCGGCCTGCGCGTCGTCGCCGGCCGGCTGAGGTTCGCACCGAGCCTGCCGGCCGGCTGGCGCGGCTATCGGTTCGGCATGGTCTGGCAGGGCCGCCGCCTGCAGGTCAGCGTCGATGCGGGCGCTGCGCGCTACACGCTGCTCGCCGGCGAGCCGCTGTCGATCGATCACGCCGGCAGCCCGGTCGTCCTGACGACGGGGGCATCGAGTGAATGCCCGCTGGCGCATCCGCGTGCAGCCGCGCCGGTGAAGGCGGGCGTTTTCCCGCACGCGTTCAAGGCGCTGATCTTCGATCTCGACGGCGTCATCACCGACACCGCGCGCATGCACTACATCGCGTGGAAGCGTCTCGCCGACGAGATCGGCGTGGCGTTCGACGAGCAGGTCAACGAGCGCCTCAAGGGCGTCGATCGCGACGCCTCGCTGGAGATCATCCTGGAGCGTTCGCCGCGCACGTTCGATGCCGCCGAAAAGCACGCGATGGCCGAGCGCAAGAACGGCTACTACCGCGCCGGACTCGTCGACGTCGGGCCGCAGCATCTGTTGCCGGGGGCACTCGACGTGCTGCGGGCGACGCGCGCCGCCGGGCTGCGCACGGGGCTCGCGTCGGCCAGCAAGAACGCCGCGCTGATTCTCGCGCGGCTCGGCATTGCCGAACTGTTCGACTATGTCGCCGATGCCAACCGCATCGCGCGCGCCAAGCCGGACCCGGAGATCTTCCTGACCGTTGCGCATGAACTCGGTGTCGCGGCGGCCGACTGCCTCGGCATCGAAGACGCGGCCGCCGGCGTGGCGGCGATCAAGGCCGCCGGGATGGCGGCGCTCGGCATCGGCGAGGCGGGCGTGCTCGCGCAGGCCGACGCCGTGCTGCCCGGCCTGGATGTGTTCCGTATCGAAGATTTCGTTTCACCGCCGCTCGCGGCGCCGGGTTCGCTCACCAGCGCGAACCCTTAGCGCACGGACGGCACCAGCTGCAGATAAGACAAACGTGGTCGATCCACCATCTTGGGAGGGAAAGGTATGAAGCGCCAGACGTTGTCCAGAGTTGCACTCAGCACCGCCATTGCGGCGGCTCTCGCCACCCATGCGGCATGGGCCGACGAAACGGCCGCTGCCGATCCTGCGCAGAGCGCGCCTGCCGGCGCCTCATCGTCCGTGAAAAAGCCGGACGACTCGAGCAGCAAGGACGCGCAATCGCTGGAGGGCGTCGTCGTCACCGGCAGCGCGGCCACCGGCGGCGTCAAGAAGATCGACGCGAGCTACACGATCACCTCGGCCAACCTCGAGCAGATCAAGCAGGCCAATCCGAAGAGCACCGCCGACCTGCTGAAGATCGCACCCGGGCTGTGGCCGGAATCGACCGGCGGCCAGACCGGCGCGAACATCGAGATCGCCGGCTTTCCGGGCGGCGGCGATGCGCCGTATTTCTCGGCACTGCTGATGGGATCGCCGATCTACGGCATGCCGACCTTGTCGTTCTTCGAGACGACATCGGCGATCCGCCTCGACGACACCATCGAGCGCGTCGAAATCCTGCAGGGCGGCCCGTCCGTCGTCTTCGCCGACGGCCAGATCGGCGCGACGGCGAACTTCCTGCTGCGCCAGGGCACCGACACGCCATCGGGCGACATCGGCGTCACCTACGGCTCCGAAGGCCTGTGGCGGCTCGATGGCTTCTATGGCTTCAAGTTTGCCGACAACTGGTACGGCAGCGTGGGCGGCTTCTATCGCAAGTCCGACGGCGTGCGCGACCCCGGCTTCCCGGCCGACGACGGCGGCCAGTTCACCGCGACCATCACGCACGATTTCGAGAACGGCTCGTTCATGCTGTACGGCCGCTACCTCGACGACAAGAACCAGTTCATCACGCCGATCCCGCTGCTGCAGAAAGGC
>DASWPR010000324.1:0-10573 GCA_036398455.1 Dokdonella sp. | reverse complement strand
TAGTTCAGCTGCATCGTGCGCTCGAAATCGTGGAAGCGGTCGTAGCTGGAGCTGATCGCGCGGCGGATCGAACGCCCGGCATTGTTGACGAGGATGTCGACGTGGCCATGATCCGCAAGTACCTCGGCGACGAACGCGTCGCACGACGCCAGATCGGCGAGGTCGACCTGATAGGTGTGGCAGCTGCCGCCGGCCGCTTCGATCTCCTTCTTCGTTTCGGCCAGTTCGTCGGCGCCGCGCGCGCAGATCACCAGCTTGGCGCCTGCCGCAGCGACTTTCAGCGCGGCAGCTTTGCCGATGCCGGACGAGCCGCCGGTGATGACGACGACTTTGCCCTTGACCTTGCCGCTCAGCGAGTGGTCGACGAACAGGTCCGGATCGAGGTGGCGTTCCCAGTAGTCCCACAGCCGCCACGCGTAGTCGTCGAGCTTGGGCAGGCGGATTTTCGAGCCTTTCAGCGCGCGCTCGGTCTCGCGGCTGTCGAAGCGCGTCGGATAGCTGATGAACTTCATCACCGCGGCCGGAATGCCGAGATCGCGCAGCAGCACGCCGACGACACGCTTGACCGGCGGCAGGCTGGCGATCGCGCCGCGCACCCCGGCGGGAATGAAGCCGAACATGCGCGCATCGAGGCGCATCGTCATCTGCGGCGCGTGGCCGGCGCGCGCGAACAGGTTCAGCACTTCGCCGATGCGCCGCGGCGCGGGATCGGTCAGGTGGAACGTATGGCCGTCCAGTGCCGGCTTGTGCGCGATATGGTCGAGCGCGGCCGCCACCCAGTCGACCGGTACCAGATTGATGCGCCCGCCTTCCAGGCCGATCGTCGGCATCCACGGCGGCAGCGTCTGGCGCATTTTCTTGATCAGGCGGAAGAAGTAGTACGGACCATCGATCTTGTCGATCTCGCCCGTGCGCGAATCGCCGATCACGATGCCCGGTCGATAGATGCGGTACGGCCGCGCGTACTCCTTGCGCACCAGCCCCTCGGAGTCATGCTTGGTGCGGAAGTACGGGTGATCGAGCTCCTCCGCTTCGTCGAACATGTCCTCGCGGAACACACCGGAGTAGAGGCCCGCTGCCGCGATCGAACTGACGTGATGGAAGCAGCCGGCCTTGAGCGCGTCGGCGAGTTCGAGCGCGTGGCGCGTGCCTTCGACATTCGCGGTGATCTGGCTTTCGGCATCCGCTGCGAGGTCGTACAGCGCCGCCAGATGAAAGAAGTACTTCACCTTGCCGGCGAGCTGGCGCTGCTGCGCCGGCGTCACGCCGAGTTTCGGCCTGGCCAGATCGCCGACGACCGCAACGAGGCGATCCTCGCCGGCGCCGAGCTGCTCGCGCAGCTCCTGGAACTTGCCGAGCGACTCCTTGCGCACGAGGCAATGAATGGTGCCCTTGCGTTCGAGCAGGCGCTCCAGCAGATGCCGCCCGATGAAGCCGGTTGCTCCGGTGACGAAGTAGCTCATGATGGTGCTCCCTCCCCTGATGCATGTTCTTGTCGGCCAAGCATAGTCCCGCTGCATCGATGCTGGCTACGCCGATTGACCACGCGACGGCGACGTGTTGTAAGCTCGGCATTCGCAAGGTGCACAGCGACCGGTGAGCCCTCCATGTCCGACCTCAAAGCCCGCTTCGAGAAAGCTGCGGAAGACGTCAAGCAGCTTTCCGATCGCCCCGACAACGACACCCTGCTGAAGCTCTACGCGCTCTACAAGCAAGGGTCGGACGGCGACGTCTCGGGCCCGAAGCCAGGCTTCTTCGATTTCGTCGGCACGGCGAAATACGAAGCGTGGGCCAAGCTCAAGGGCACCAAGAGCGAAGATGCGCAGCAGAAATACGTCGACCTCGTGAAGAAGCTCGGCGGCTGATCCCGCCGCGCACGCAAGACCTTCGCGCATGGCGCGCCAGACCCGCGAGCGCATCCTCGACTGCAGCCTTGCGATGTTCAACGCGCAGGGCGAGCCGAACGTCACGACGAACCACATCGCGGACGAACTCGGCATCAGCCCCGGCAATCTGTACTACCACTTCCGCAACAAGGACGACATCGTCGAGCATCTGTTCGCGCGCTACGAAACGCGCATCGACGACGCCCTGCTGCTGCCGGAAGGCCGCGCGCCGGATCTCGAAGACATCTGGCTGCAGCTGCACCTGATCTTCGAATCGCTCTGGCAATACCGTTTCCTGTATCGCGACCTGGTCGACATCCTCGCGCGCAGCCGCAAGCTGAAACTGCGCTTCGCACGCATCATGGGCCGTGCCGGCGCGAGCGCGACCTCGCTGCTGCACGGGCTGGTCGATGCCGGCGTCATGCGCGCCAGCGCCGCGGAGATCGCCGCACTGGCCGAAAACGTGCTGCTGATCACCACGTTCTGGATGAGCTTCAGCGCGGTGCGCGGCGGCGCCGCGCATGGGGATGAAGCCGATCTCAATCGCGGCATTCACCAGGTGATGATGCTGATTTCGCCGTTCCTGCGCGCGACTGAACGCGCACATCTGAATGGCCTTGCGCAGGCTTATACGAGCACGCAGTCATCGGCGGTGCGTGTCACTTCGGAGAGCCGAGGCCCACGGCTTCCAAAATAGAAGGGAGCGCATGTCTGTCGACACTGACGGTATCGTCGATTTTTTCTGCAATGAGCCTCGGGTCCGCGCCGAATTGTCATAAATCCAGGCACGATCGACCTTTTCGAGAAACCATGGCAGTTGCTGCAGCGACCGGGTGTAACGATCAACGATTTTGTCTTCCGGCACTGCGTGCCCGCCTTTTTGCACACGCAGGCGCACGCGCTCGACATTGCGTCGAGGGGAATCGAGCATTACGTAGATGAGGTACACCTCGAAGTTCCGCAGCTTCGCACGCTCGACGAGCCGGCGATATTTCGGCGTGGAGAGCACGGTTTCCACTCCAACCGTCTGATGCGCGTCCAGCGAAGCTTCCAGCCAGTTTTCGATACGTTGGACAGCGACGAGATTTGCCCCGTCCAAGCTCGTCGATTCGACGAGGCGGATGCGCGCAGCCAGCAAGTCCGGATTGATGATCCATACCGAACGCCCGACCTGCTCGATACTGGCATTGGCATAGACGCTGCTCTTGCCCGATCCGTTGGGCCCGGCGATGATGAGAAAAACAGGTGAATCAGCGCTTGGCGGGGGCACGATCCGTGACGCCGATGATCGCTTTATTGTCTTTGCGCGCATTGCTCGCGTTCTTGGCAAACACGCTGCGCAGATCGCGGCCGAACGTACGGCTGCCGGTATCGATCGCACGGACAGTGACCCATTGGCCTTCCGAATCGCGGACGCGCTTCACCTGGGCGCGCGCGTCGTTCTTTCGAGCAGTACCTAGACGATTGGTGACGACGACTTTCAAAGTTGGATCTCCGACTTTGCTGGTGGCCATCGTAGACCACCCTTCTGGCGCCGGCGCACCAATCGCCTACCGCCCAGGCCGAATCTGATTCCGCTCCTGTTGCCGATCCCACGCGCGCAATTCGTCACGCAGATGTGCGATGCGCTGGCGCCCGAGCGTGTTGCGGCCTTCGTCGAGCACCTGCGCGTCGAGCAGTTCGGACAGGCGCTGCGCCGTAGGCAGCAGCATTTCCCAGGCATCCAGTGCGGGCAGCGGACCCGGCAGCGTCATGAACAAGGTGACGCCCGGCGTGCGCACGCTGTCGAGCTGGGTCATGTCGAAGCTGCCCGGCTTGACCATGTTGGCCATGCTAAAAACCGGCCCTTCCACATTCTTGCCGAGCACGAGGCGATGGAAGATGCCCATGTCGCCGAATTGCAGGCCGGCCTTCTCGGCGGCGACGACCACATCGGTGCCGGCCAGGGTTTCGCCGGCGCGCGCGGCGACGTACAGCGTCACGATGCGTTCGATCTGACGGTCCGAGGGCCGTACGCCGATCGTCGAACGAGCCGGCGGTGCGCCGCGCGCCGCGCCTTCGGCAGCGACGGCCGCGCCGAGGCGGTCGAGTTCGGCCTGCAGCGAGACATCGAGTTCGCCCTGCTCCGGATCGCCCTCGACGAGGGCGTCGCCGAACGTCGGCTCGACGCGCTCGCCAGCGCTCGTCGGGTGCTTGACGATGCGGCGTTCGCCCTGCTCCGGCTTCCTCGGCCGGCCGAACAGGTAGATCAGTAGGAGCGCGACCGCGCCGACGATGATGAGCGGGATACCGACTGCAGGATTCCAATCCATGATGCTCGCCTCGTGCTGGGTCGCGGTGAACGGTTGAGCCGGTTCCCGCAAGCTCGTCATTCCGGCAAGCGCCGGACCCGCATTGCATCGGTCACGCGACCGTCAAAATGGATTCCCGCCTGCGCGGGAATGACGACCAAAAAAATCACTCCGTCTTACGTTGACGGGCGCCGCCCTCAGGCAGCCCCCGCCAGCTTCGCCGCCTCGGCAAGGTCCACCTGCACCAGCCGCGACACGCCCGGCTCGCGCATGGTAACGCCGCAGAGCTGGCGTGCGGCTTCCATCGTCGCCTTGTTGTGCGTGACGAAAATGAACTGCACCTGCTCGCTCATCTCGCTGACCAGCGACGAGAAGCGTCCGACATTCGCCTCGTCGAGCGGCGCGTCGACCTCGTCGAGCAGGCAGAACGGCGCCGGGTTCAGGCGGAATATCGCGAACACCAGCGCGACGGCGGTCATCGCCTTCTCGCCGCCGGAGAGCAGCGAAATCGAGCTGACGCGTTTGCCCGGCGGACGCGCCATGATGGTGACGCCGGTCGAGAGCAGGTCGTCGCCGGTCAGTTCCAGGTGTGCATGGCCGCCGCCGAACAGGCGCGGGAACAGCTCCTGCACGCCGACGTTGACGCGATCGAAGGTTTCCTTGAAGCGCGTGCGCGTTTCCTTGTCGATCTTGCGGATCGCGCCTTCGAGCGTCTCCAGCGCGGTATTGAGGTCGGTCAGCTGCGCATCGAGATAGGTCTTGCGCTGCGACTGCTCTTCGTATTCCTGGATCGCCGCGAGATTGACCGGTTCGAGCCGGCGGATCTTCTGTTCCAGTTCGCCGAGTTCGGCCTGCCACTGCGCGGCATCGGCTTCGGCCGGCAGGGTCTCGATCAGCGCCTGCAGGTCGAAACCCGCTTCGGCGATCGCGGCACCGAGGGCCTGCGCGCGCAGGCGATGTTCCTGCTCGTGCAGGCGCAACTGTGCGGCCTGTTCGCGATATTCGTTGAGCCCCTGTTCGATGCGGTGACGCTCCTGCTCCAGCCGGCGCAGCTCGGCGTCCTGCTCCTGCAAGGCCTGGCGCGCCTCGACCATTTGCCGGTCGATCAGCAGACGCTGGTTCAGATGCAGCTGGCGCTCTTCCTCCAGGCCCGCCATAGGATCGTTGCCGCTGCTCAGCTGCGCCGCGATCTCGCTGCGCCGCGTGGCGAATTGTGCGAGCTGGCCGTGCATGCGCTGCAGCGACTGCTCCAGCGAGGCCACCGCCGTGCGTCGCGATTCGATCGACAGCGCCAGCTGATGCGCGGCATCGCGCGACTCGCGCGAATTCATGCGCGCTTCTTCACGCGCCTCCAGTAGCTGGCGGCGTTCGCCATCGAGCTGCTGGCGGCGCTGCTCGAGATCGCCCATGTTGGTGATCGCGACGTCGAGCCGGCCGCGCGCCTCGCGCGCCTGGTCGCGGTCGGCGTCGAGCTTCTGCGTGACTTCCTCGATCTCGCGGCTGACGCGCGCCAGGCGCTCCTGCGCGCTGTCGATGCGGCCACGGTGACTCTGCAGTTGACCGGCGAGTTCGGCCAGGCGTCGATGCGCGGTATACAGCTCGCGCTGCGCATCGTCGCGCATGCGCTCGGCATCCATGCGCTGCTGCTTGCCGCGATCGAGCGAATCGGCATGCCATGCGATCTCTTCCTCCAGCGCCGCGATGCGTTCGCCGAGTTCGCGGATTTCGCGTTCGCGCGCGATCACGCCGACCTGTGCGCCGCCGCCGCGCTGCACGCGCACGAATCCGTGACCCAGCCATTCGCCGCCCGGCGTGACGACGAACTCGCCGACGCCGAGCGAAGCGACCTGCGTGCGCGCCGCTTCGAGCGAAGCGGCCGTGCGTACGCGCGCGAGCAAGGCCAGCGCCGCAGCCGGGCCGCGCACGCGCGCGGCCAGCGTATCCGCCGCGAACGAAGGCGCCTCGAGGCTCTTCGACAGCAGCGTCAGGTCGGCGTCGGCCAGCGCACCGAGCTCATGCGCAAGCGAGCCCGGATCGTCGACCAGCGCCGCCTCGAGCCAGCCGTCGAGTACGGTCTCGACCGCACGCTCCCAGTCGGCATCGACTTCGAGGGCTTCGCCGAGCCGGCGCGCGCCGCCGAGCCCAAGACGCTCCAGCCATTCCTTGGCCGCGCCGCCGGTCTCGCCGAGCGCCGCATGCTGCAGCGCTTCGAGCGAACCCAGTCGTCCGCGCAGATTTTCCAGATCGCCGCGCCGGCTGCTCAGCGCCGTATGCGTCGCGCGCTCCTGTTCGAGCGCGGCTTCGGCCGCGTGGCGGCGTTCTTCGAGCGATTCGGTCTGTGCCTCGACCTGTTCGCGCAACAGGCCATGTTCGCCATCGAGCGCGGCCAGCGCCTGGCCGAGTTCATCGAGGTTGGCCGCGCTGCGTTCGCTTTCCAGCGCCGCGCGGCGCTGGTCCGACTGCAGCGCCTGCTTGTCCAGATAGTCCAGCCGCGTGCGCTCGACCTCGGCCGCCTGGCCCGCCTGCGAAGTGGATTGCGAGTGCGCGTCCCACTGCACCTGCCAGTCCGAAAGCTGCGTCTCGGCCAAGCGCAGCGCTTCGCCCGCGGCTTCGTCGGCTTCGCGCAGGGTCGCCAGCTGCGGTTCGGCGTCGGCGAGCAGGGTGCCGAGTTCCTCGAAGCGCTGGCGGTCGTTGTCGATGTGTTCGGCGAGTTCGGCATGCGCGCGGTCGGTCTCGCGCTGCGCGCGCTCGAGCTGTTCGGAAAGCTCGCGGCTGTGCTGGATCTGCTGCTCGACGCGCGCGATCTCGGCGCCGATGCGGTAGACCTCGGCCTGCACCGCGTTCATGCGCTCGGCCGCGGCGCCATGTTTCTCGCGGCCGGTTTCGAGTTCCGCCTCGCAGTGGCGCTGTTCGGCGAGCTGCTGCTCGATCGTCAGTTCCGCCTTGCGCAGCGCGCCGGAATGACCGTCCAGTTCCAGCTGCGCCGCGCGCAGGTTGAGCGCCTTGACCTCGGCTTCCTTCTTCTTCTGCTCGTCCTTCAGCTGCTGCCAGCGCTCGGCGGTGCGCGCCTGGCGCTTCAGGTGTTCGAGCTGCTTGTCGACCTCGTCGCGCACGTCCTTGACGCGATCGAGATTCTCGCGCGTCGCCTTGATGCGGCTCTCGGTTTCCTTGCGGCGCTCCTTGTACTTGGAGATGCCGGCCGCCTCCTCCAGATGGTTGCGCAGCTGTTCCGGATCGGCCTCGACGATCTCGCTGATCATGCCCTGCTCGATGATCGAGTAGCTGCGCGGCCCGAGGCCGGTGCCGAGGAACAGGTCGGTGATATCGCGCCGGCGGCAGCGCACGCCATTGAGGAAGTACTGCGACTGGCCGTCGCGGCTGACGATGCGCTTGACCGAGATTTCGTTGTAGCTGGCGTATTCGCCGACGATCAGGCCGTCGGAGTTGTCGAACAGCAGTTCGACCTGTGCGCTGCCGACCGGCTTGCGGCTGGTCGAGCCGGAAAAGATCACGTCGGTGAGGGCGCCGCCGCGCAGGCGGCTGGCCGCGCTCTCGCCCATCACCCAGCGGATCGCGTCGATGATGTTCGACTTGCCGCAGCCGTTCGGACCGACCACGCCGGTCATGTTCGTCGGCAGGTGCAAGGTCGTCGGATCGACGAAGGACTTGAAGCCCGACAGTTTGATCGTGGTCAGACGCATGGAATCAGCAGCATTGGAGCGGATACCTCGTTGGAACGCGCGACAGGTTCGCGGCGCGACGCGGCAGGAAGCCGCGTCGCGCCGGGGGCACTACGACTTCGGTTTCTGCGGCGCAGCCGGTACCGGCTTGGGCGCCGCCGGAACGGGCTTCTGCAGCGCAGGCGGAACCGGCTGCAACTGCGGCTGCGGCTGCAATTGCGGCGCCGGCGCCGCGCCCGGGGTCATCGGCATCATGCCGTTCGGCCGCGCCGGTGCCGGCGGCGGCGGCGGCGGCAGCGTCGATGCCGGCGGCGGATTGGTCAGGGTGATCTTGGCCTCGTCGCGCAGCTTGGTCATGTGATCTTCGCTGGCCTTGCGCGACAGCGTGCGACGCAGGCCTTCCTTCATCTGCTCGAACGGAGGCTGCGGCACCGCGTTGACCGTATTGAGATGCACCAGCGCCCAGCCTTGCGGCAACTGCAGCGGGGTCTTGGTCGTCTCGCCGGGCTGCAACGCGGTCAGCGCCGCAGCCAGCGGCGGCGGCAGCATCGAGGCACGCACCTTGGGGAAATTACGCGCCATGCGCGCATCCTTGCGGTAGGTTTCCACGACCTGGTCGTAGTTCTTGCCGCCGGCGACGTCGGCGGCGGCCTTGGCGGCCTGCTCCTGCGTCGCGAACACGATCTGCCCGAAGTCGTATTCGGACACGCCGCCCTTGGCGGCCTGCGCGTCGTATTCGGCGCGCACGGCGGCGTCATCGACCGAAGACTTGTTCTGCAGCTGGCGCATCGTGGCCGATGCGACGCCCTGCAGGCGGCCCAGTTCCACTGCGGCGGCAAACTCGGGGTCGCTGCCGAAACCGTCTTTCTTCGCTGCCTGCGCCAGCAGGACCGAGTCGGTCAACTGCTTCAGCGCCTTCTCGCGCATCTGCGGATTGGAAAGATCGATGCCGCGGCTCTGCGCCAGCGCATCGAGCAGCCGCTGCGGCACCGCTTCGCCGTTCACCGTCTCGACCACGCCGCCGTTGTCGCCGAGCTGGATACTGCCGCTGTCTGAGCCGGCGCCGCTGCCACCACTCCCGCCGCATCCGGCGAGCACGGCCAGCGCCAGCGTGGCGAAGGGCAACGCAAGATGGGTCGTCGCAATACCTTTGAATCGTGCGGACTTCATGTTTCCTCCTGTGGCGCGCGGGCGTCGATCGCCAGCGCATGAATATCGGTTTGCATCAGATCGCCGAGTGCCGCGTAGACCGCCCGATGGCGTGCCAGCGGCGCCAGGCCGCGGAACGCCGCGCTGACGACGTGCACGCGAAAATGGCCGCGGCCGTCGCGGGCGCCGGCATGGCCGGCGTGCTTGTGACTTTCATCCTCGACGGCGAGTTCCTGCGGTGCAAGCGCGGCATCCAGGCAGGCGCGGATGCGCTCCACCCGCTCGCTCACGGCAGCACCTTGCGGAACGGCCGCACGCTGACATCGCGGAAGACGCCTGCGCTGACATAAGGATCCGCATCGGCCCACGCCCGCGCCGCCGCGAGATCACTGAACTCGGCCACGATCAGGCTGCCGCTGAAGCCCGCCGGACCCGGGTCCTCGGCATCGATCGCCGGGAACGGGCCGCACAACAGCAGGCGCCCTTCCTCGTTCAGCTGCTGCAGCCGCTGCAGGTGCGCCGGCCGCGCCGACTGCCGGCGTGCCAGCGAGTCATCCGTGTCGGCGCCGGTGATCGCGTACCACATCAAGGCTTCCTCGAGCCCGGCTGGATTGCGGGCAAACTCGTATGTTAGCCGATGCGTCGGCGGCGCTCGCAGCAAAAATGTCGTAGAATTTGCACACGAGCCCTAGACGGCGGTGCGCGTTTGCGCTTAGGCTAGGTTCGAATCGAGAGACCGGTGTTCCGCGCGAGATGACGCGGCAACGATTCCCGCCCTGCCGGATCTCCCGAACCTTTGAATCGTTTCGTCGACGTCCGGAGCAGCTCTCCGGTCGTCCTTCGTTGCAGGCCGCTGCGCCGGATAACCGACGTCGTTCGTACACACGCCGTTCTTAGCCGCACGCTAGGCCGCAACAGTAACTGTCAACCGGATCTTTGCATGACCCGCGCCGTGAGGCGCCGATGTCATGGGACCCTGCATGAATCAGACGGCAGAACAGCAAACCCCAGAATCGCCGGCGAACGCGTTCGCGCAGGTGCCGCAGCAGCAGGAAATCCCGCTCGCGGTCGTGCGCGGCCTGCCGATGCTGGAGATTCCGCAGGATCTGTACATCCCGCCGGATGCACTCGAGGTGATCCTGGAGGCGTTCGAGGGCCCGCTCGACCTGCTTCTGTATCTGATCCGACGCCAGAATCTCGACATCCTCGACATTCCGATCGCCGAGATCACGCGCCAGTACGTCGACTACATCGAAATGATGAACGAGATGCGGCTGGAGCTGGCGGCCGAATACCTGGTCATGGCCGCGATCCTGGCCGAGATCAAGTCGCGCCTGCTGCTGCCGCGGCCGCCGGTGGAGGAAGGTCTGGAGCTCGACCCGCGCGCCGAACTGGTGCGCCGCCTGCAGGAATACGAGCGTTTCAAGAAGGCCGCCGAGGACATCGACGCGCTGCCGCGCCTGGAGCGCGACTTCGGCGTCGCCCACGTGCAGGTGCAGGACAAGAACGTCGTGCGCCTGCCGCCGCCGGTCGAGCTGCGCGAGCTGCTGCTGGCGCTGAAGGACGT
>DASWPR010000323.1:0-5313 GCA_036398455.1 Dokdonella sp. | reverse complement strand
CCGCTACACGCACGCTGACCTGCGGCGCGCTCGATGCCGGCGAGAAGCCCGCGGTGATCGGCAACATCGCGAAGGCCTACCTGACCGACACGATGCGCCAGGTCGTCGGCGATGCGATGGATATCCGTGCCGGTTCGGCGATCCAGCGCGGCCCGCGCAACGCGCTGGCGCGTGCCTGGGACGCAGTGCCGATCGGCATCACGGTCGAGGGCGCGAACATCCTCACGCGCACGATGATCGTGTACGGACAAGGCGCGATCCGCTGCCATCCGTTCGTGCAGAAGGAGATTGACGCGGTCGCGAAGAACGATCTGGCCGCGTTCGACCGCGCGATCTTCGGCCATGTGAACCTGTTCGTGACGCGCGCGATCCGCGCCAAGCTGCTCGCCCTTTCCGGCGCGCGCCTCGCCGGCGCGCCACGCGTCGCCGACACCGCGCGCTACTACCAGCACCTGTCGCGTTTCTCGGCGGCATTCACCATCGTTTCCGATACCGCGATGGGCACGCTCGGAGGGTCGCTGAAGCGGCGCGAGAAACTGTCCGGCCGCCTCGCCGACGCGCTCGCGTATCTCTATCTCGCCAGCGCGGTACTGAAGCGCTACCACGACGAGCCGAAGACGCGACCGAACTACGCACTCGCGCGCTGGTCGGTCGAACTGTGCCTGTACCGAATCCAGGACGCCCTGCTCGGCGTGCTCGACAACCTGCCGGTGCGCTGGGCCGCCATGCTGCTGAAACTGGCGATCTTCCCGCTCGGCGCGCGCTTCCGGCCACCCTCCGACCGCCTCGGCAGCGAGGTCGCGCGCGACATCCTCGAAGACCGCGAAGCGCGCCGAAACCTCACTGCGGACGTGTTCATCCCCCCTGCCGACGAACCCGGCCTCGGCGCACTCGAGGCCGCGCTCGAAAAAGCAGTGCTGGCGCTCCCGATCGAAACCAAGCTGCGCGATGCCGTACGCGCCGGCCGCCTCGATCGCGCGCCCGGCTACATGCTCGACGAACTCGGCGTCAGCGCCGGCGTGATCAGCGGCGACGAGTACGACCTGCTCAACGAAGCGCGCGAGGCGCGCGACGAGGTGATCGCGGTCGATGCGTTCGACGCGCAGCTGTTCAAGACGCTGCACTGAACGGGGCGCGCTCATGCAGGCCCACTGGTATTTCGATTTCGTCTCGCCGTTCGCCTATCTGCAGCTGCCGGCGATCCTGGCGTTGCGCGAGCGCCTCGCCATCACACCGAAACCGATCGTCTTCGGCGCCGTGCTCAAGCATCACGGCCAGCTTGGGCCCGCCGAGATTCCAGGCAAGCGCGAGTTCACCTATCGCTTCGTGCAATGGCATGCCGAACGTGCGGGCATCGCGTTCCGGTTCCCGCCTGCGCATCCATTCAACTCGCTCGCCGCGCTGCGACTGTGCATTGCCGCCGGCAGCGACTGGGCGGCGGTGAGCGCGATCTTCGATCACCTGTGGCGCGACGGTCGCAGCGGCGCGAGCGCCGAAGAACTCGACGCGGTGGCGCACGCGCTCGGCATGCGCGAAGCAGCCGCTGCGCTCGCCGGCGACGCCGTGAAGACGCAGCTGCGTGCGAACACCCAGGCCGCGATCGACGCCGGCGTGTTCGGCGTGCCGACGCTGCAGATCGCCGACCTGCTGTTCTGGGGCAACGACGCGACCCCGATGATCGAAGACTGGCTCGCCGACCCCGTGCACTTCAGCAGCGGCGAATATGCGCGCATCGCTGCGCTGCCCGGTGTCCAGCGCGTGCGCTGAACCCGGCGCAGCCGCTATTCCCAGACGATCCGCGCGTACTGGCGCTCGAGCTTGGACGCGCGCGCGGGATTCACGCTGGCGCACCAGGCGATGCTGCCCTGCAGCCAGGCACGAAAGTCGCGGTGGCCGGCGCGGTTCTCACCGGCGGGACCGTGGCGCACGCAGCGCGTCAGGATCGCTTTCAGGCGATCGAAGTCGGCGCGCGCGATGTTCGGATGGCGATTCACCACCAGGCCGGTCACGCGCTGCGCCTGCTGCTGCCCGAAACAGCAGGTCTTGCGAGGGTTCACGCGAAAGCCGCAGTCCTCGGCGATGGCCGCGATGACCGACGCGTGCCGCAGCATCTGCGCGCGCGTCAGGCCGTCGGCGGAGAACGTCAGGTCATCGGCATAGCGGCTGTAGCTCAGGCCGCCACGCGAAGCCCAGCCGGCCAGGCGCGCATCGAGCCGCCACGCCAGGATGTTCGCCAGCGCCGGCGACGTCGGCGCGCCTTGCGGAAGATGCGCCTGGCGCAGGCGCGCACGATCCGTCCATGCCAGC
The DNA here is from genome assembly GCA_036398455.1 of Dokdonella sp. Lineage (GTDB taxonomy): Bacteria > Pseudomonadota > Gammaproteobacteria > Xanthomonadales > Rhodanobacteraceae > Dokdonella_A. Next base: position 3,006 of record DASWPR010000323.1, on the reverse strand, counting down.
GGACCATGCGGTGCGGTCGCCGCCACCGCGGCCGGCACGCTGTTCGTGCAAAGGCCGGCGAGCAGGACGGCAACCGCCTCGGGATAGCCGAGCAGACGGAACAGGCCGCGTATGCGCGCGGCGCCGATGTTGACGAAGAACTGCTCGAGATCCAGACGCAGCACGTGATCGCGACCGGCATGCAGGCGCGCATGCGTGAGCGGCGAACGCGTGCGCACGAAACCGTGCGCGGCCGCGTGCAGCGGCACCCGCGCGAGCAGTTCGGCATGCAGACGGCGCTGGATCTGCCGCAGTTGCCGCTTCGGCATCTCGATCAGGCGATCGGGGCCGTAGTCGCGTGCGCGCCAGCGATAGCGGTAGTTGCGCAGCGGCCCTTCTGCGCGACGCGCTTCCTGGGCCCAGGGGTCGGCGAGCCAGGCGAGCGCACCGGGCGCAATGCCGAGCCACGCGGCGAGTGCTGCCGGAGACGCGATGTCGGGCAGGCCGGCGACGTACAGGCGCGCCTGCGGCAGCGAATCGACCACGGGCTGCGAGCGCACCCAGCGCGGGACGCTGCGCGTGGCGGCGGCGCGCACGAATGCGCGGTCCGCCAGAATGAGCTCGATCAGCGGGTCGCCGGATCGCGTCGAAGACGGCGCCGCGGCGCGCAGCGAGCGCACGGCCAGCTCGACCAGCCAGGGTGTCAGCGGCCGGAACGAGCGCATCATGCGCTCGCGCAGCGAGGCTTCATCGGTCGCGCCATCGAGCATGACGAGGGCGATGCGGCGGGCAAGATCACGCGGTCGATCGGGGCGCATCCGGACGCATCCATTCCTTCGCACGAAGACGGCCGCACCGCTCCAACGGACCTGCCTCGCATGAACCGTCCTGCGTGCAGCGCAGCGTGGTTCATGCCACGTGATGCCGGTTGAAGATGTCACCGCGGGGTAGCCCCGCAGCCGCCGTGCCGATGGTGCCGTCACGACGAAGAACTTGGAGCGGGCGGCCGCACGTCGAGTACATCATTCGACGCCGCCGCCACGCAAGCACGGCTTGCGGACGCCGTGCGGGTGAATACGCGAAGCGGCGAAGGTGCCGCGCCGGTCAGGTCGCGGTCGACTCGCGCAGCAGCGGCGCGTGCGTACTGACGACATTGCGCCCGGCCGACTTCGAACGGTACAGCGCGGCGTCGGCGCGTTCGATCAGGTCGTCGGGCGTCAGCACCCCGTCGTCGAGTGCGGCGATGCCGACACTCAGCGTGAGTCCGATGCGCGTGCCGGACACCAGCATCGGCGTTTCCTGGACGTGATTGCGGATGCGTTCGGCGACGACCTCCGCGTTGGCCGCGCCGGCACCGGGCAGCACGACGAGGAATTCCTCGCCGCCATAGCGGCCGAGCGCGTCACCCTGGCGCAGCTCGCTGGCGATCGGACCGATGATCGCGCGCAGGCACTGATCGCCGGCGCGATGCCCGTAGCTGTCATTGACGCGCTTGAAATGATCCAGGTCGAGGAACAGCAGCGCCAGCGGTTCGCCGCTCTCGCGTGCCTGCAGGAACGCGGCGCGCAGGCGCGCCAGGATCGCGCGGCGGTTCAGCACGCCGGTCAGCACATCGTGCTCGGCCAGGCGATGGGCGACATCGCGTTCGTGCCGGATCGACAAGGTGTGATCGGCCAGGCCGAACGCGAGCACCAGGCTTGCGTAGGCGAAGCCGGCCGGCATCGCGAACTCCAGCCAGACCGGCAACGGCCACAGCAACGTCAGCTGCAGCACGCGCAGCATGACGAACAGCAGGCCCGGGATCCAGGCGCACAAGTAGAACCCGCCGCGCCGTCCGCCGTGCTGCCAGGCGAGGACGCCGGCGACGATCAGCAGCGGCGCGGCTGCCAGTACGGCGATGGAAAGCGCGTCTTCGACCCACCAGCCCGTCGACAGCGGCGGAATCACCGCACAGAACACCAGGAGCGCAAACGGCCAGCGAAATGCCGCCAGCAGGCGATCGACGCGCGGCGCGGTGCGCTTGAGTTCGAGGAAGCGGCTGGAAAATTCGATCAGCAGGATCGACGCCAGCGCAGCGCTGAACCAGAGCGGCCGCACATGCAGCGGCGCGACCAGGTTCAGCGGCCAGAATTCGTAGCCGATGCCGAACGCGTACAGCTCATACAGCACACAGAAGAACACGTGCCCGACGAAGTAGATGTACATGCGTTCGCGCAAGGCGACGAAGAAGCACAGCATGACCAGCACGGTCGCCAGCTGGATCGCCGGAAACAGCACATCGAGCCGCGCACGCACCAGATCGGCCACGCGCGCATCGAATACGTTCACCACCTGGATGCTGCGCGGCACCGCTTTCTCGGGAGCGACGCGCAGATAGACCGGCGCGCTCGCGCGCAGACCCTGCGGCAGGAACAGCACCAGCGCGTGCCGCGAGAACCCGGTGCTCTCGCTCTCGTCGTACATGCTGTGGTGCTCGGCGCCGTACTTCGGCGGCAGATAGGCCGTGACCGACAGACCCTGCGGATCCTGGATGGTGAGCACGGGTGGCCGTGCCGAAGACCAGTCCTCGGTGAGACGCAGGCGGTACCACACGTCGTGGTCGCCTGCCGGCACGAGCGCGGCATACGGCCTGGCGACGAAGGCGTGGTCGAAGACGCCGGCAACGACCTGCTCCGCCGACACGGCCTGCCCATCCTGATCGAGCCGTTCCAGCATCAGCGTCGGCGTCTGCGCAGATGCGCCCGTCACCACCCACAGGAGGATCGACGCGAAGACTCGCAGCCAAGCGACGTTCGAGGGAAAACGGTGTGTCACGCAAATGGTCCGAAGCCCTTCGTATTCGGAGCAATTTGCGCGCCATGTGCCGACACAAACTGCAGCGTATTGTGTCGTATTTCTCATTTGAAGACGTAAAACCGCCCGCCGGCGCGCCAATTGCGGCGCCGGCAGGCCCCTCGAAGGGATGATTCAGGCGAGGTGGGCGTCGATCAGAACGCGCGCTGCCTGCGCGACCGCCGCTACGGGGCC
>DASWPR010000322.1:0-1773 GCA_036398455.1 Dokdonella sp. | reverse complement strand
CACGGCGCTTTCGGCGGCCTGCCCCAGCGTTGAACCGGGATCGCGCACGCCGAACACGAACATCTGTGGATCGGTGATCTGGTACTGCACGTTGAAATCCACCAGAACGATGTTCTCGTCCTTGGTCAGCATGCGCACCTGGTCGTTGGTCTGCTTGGTCTCGCCGATGTTGACCGGAATGACCGTTTCGATCGGGCGCGGAAACTTGAAGTTGATGCCGGGCGTCATCAGGCGCGAGAACTGCCCGAAGCGCAGCACGATGCCGGTGTCGCTGGCGTCGATGCGCTGCACGCTGTCGATTGCGCACCAGGCGATCACGATGCCGATCGCGGCGATGCCGATACCTCCGCCGCCGCCGCCGAACACACGGTTGAAGAAGTCGCGCGCGCGCTTGATCCAGGCGTCGAGGTCCGGCGAGGGGCCGTTGCCGTCACCACCGCCGCCGCCATTGTCGCGCCACGGGTCGCGCTGCTTGCCGCCGCCGGGTTCGTTCCATGCCATCGTTGCTACCTCGCTGCCGGCAACCGTCGCAGAACGCCTCGGGTACCCATTGAAAAATACGGCCGTGAATGGCCGCTTCTGGACTCGCCTCTACCAGCGACCGCGCAAGCACTCGAAGTGCGGCTCTGGGGAGCGATCAGGGACGATCGCACAAGTCACGCCGGGTTTGCCGAAGGATTGTAGGTAGGGCCATCGGTCGCGGCAAGCAAGCCGAGATTCTCGCGCAGCCACTCGCCATCGCCGCCGGGCAGGCCGAACAGCGGTTCGATCAGTGTACGCGGCGCGTCGATGCGGATGCGCCAGCCCTGTTCGTCGGCCTGTTCGTCGGCGACCAGGCCCTGCGCATGCAGGCGCGCGCGCAGGCGTCCGGCCGATGAAGGCAGCAGCAGTTCGGCGTTGACCCGCTGGCTGCCGAGGCGTTGCTCGATCGCCTGCTTGAGGCCGTCGATGCCGATGCCGCCGAGCGCCGAGACCCAGGCGCGCGGCTGCGTGCCGCCATCGACATGGTCGAGGCGCGGCTTCGCTCCGCGATGAAACGCGTTTTCCGGCGCGGCCGCCTGGGCCTCTGCGTCGATGGCCGCCTCGCGGCTCGCCGCTTCCATCAAATCGATCTTGTTGTAGACCAGCACCTGCGGCAGATCGTCGGCGCCGATTTCGGCGAGCACACTCTCGACATCGGCGATGCGCTCGTCGCGCTCGGGATCGGAGGCATCGATGACGTGCAGCAGCAGGTCCGCATCGCGCGCTTCGGCCAGCGTCGAGCGGAACGCAGCGACCAGATCATGCGGCAGGTCGCGGATGAAGCCGACGGTGTCGGCGAGCAGGATCGGACCGCAGTCGAGCCCGTCGAGACGGCGCAGGGTCGGATCCAGCGTGGCGAACAACTGATCGGCGGCATACACCGCCGAACCGGTCAGCGCATTGAACAAGGTGGACTTGCCGGCATTCGTATAGCCGACCAGCGCGACCACCGGCAGCGCGTTGCGCTGGCGCGAACGGCGCGCCGTCGCGTGTTGGGTCTCGACCTTCTCCATGCGCTTCTGCAACTGCTTGACGCGATCGGCGAGCAGGCGACGGTCGAGTTCGAGCTGGGTTTCGCCGGGACCGCGCAGACCGATCGCACCGCCGCGCTGGCGCTCCAGATGGGTCCAGCCGCGCACCAGGCGGGTCGACATGTGCTTGAGCTGCGCCAGTTCGACCTGCAGCTTGCCTTCGTGCGACCGCGCACGCTGCGCGAAGATATCGAGGATCAGGCCGGTGCGGTCGACGACG
>DASWPR010000321.1:0-5056 GCA_036398455.1 Dokdonella sp. | reverse complement strand
CCGCCAGCCTGGCCGGTCTTGAAGCGGCTTGTCTCGGGCGCGGGATGTCCGCGACGGATCTTGCCGGTGAGGCGTCCCCAGCCGAGTGGAGACCAGACCAGCGCACCAACGCCCTGGTCGATCCCAAGCGGCATCAGTTCGTATTCATAGTCGCGGCCTACGAGCGAGTAATAGACCTGGTGCGCGATGAATTTTGACCATCCATACCGCTCGCTGGTGGAGAGCGACTTCATCAAGTGCCAGCCGGAGAAATTCGACACGCCCGTGTAGCGGATCTTGCCGGCACGCACGAGCGTATCCAGCGTCGACAGCACTTCCTCGACCGGCGTCTTCGCGTCGAAGCCGTGCAGCTGGAACAGGTCGATGTAGTCGGTGCCGAGGCGCTTCAGCTGCTCGTCGACGGCCTTCAGCAGGTGGAAGCGCGACGAGCCGACGTCGTTCGGTTCGTCGCTGAAGCGGAACGTGGCCTTGGTCGAGATCAGTACCTGGTCGCGGCGACCTTTGATCGCTTCGCCGAGGATCGATTCGGAAGCGCCGCGCGAATAGACGTCGGCGGTATCGAACATCGTGATGCCGGCATCCAGGCAGACATCGATCAGGCGGCGCGCCTCGGCGACATCGGTATTGCCCCAGGCGGCGAACAGCTCGCCCTTGCCGCCGAACGTGCCGGTGCCGAAGCTGAGGACGGGAACACTGAAACCGGAGGCACCGAGACGGCGGTATTCCATGGCGAAACTCCTCGAACGGATGGGCCCTTCTGTCTGGGGCGGCGGCGCCGGCGATTCAATGGCAGCTGATGCCGGCCGGCCGGCGCCTTGGATGAAGAAGCGTTTACTTGCGCGTCGCGCCCAGCACGACGAGCCCGAGGCCGACCAGCACGCCGATGCCGCCGAGCCATTGCGGAACCGTCTTCTCCTGCTTCACCGATGCGGAGAGACCGCCGATCTTCACGACTTCCTTGTCCTGCGTGAAGTTGATGCTGCCGGTGAAGGCCGCCAGGCCAATGGCGGCGAGCACGACGCCCGCAAGAATGAGTCCAAGTCGCATGCGATTCTCCAGGGAGTGGAAGAAAGGGGTCGGCGTCAGTGCGCTTCCAGTTCGCGCCGGCGTTCGGTATGCAGGCTCGCCATCAGGCGGTCCGTCCAGGCGATGCCGATCGCCGAAGCGATGAAGACGCAATGGATGATCGTCTGCCACATGACGCCGGTGGTCGTCAGCGTCATGCAGGCCTTGCCGCCACCGATCGCGGCGCCTTCGGCCATGCGCGCATAGTCGGCGACGGAGCAGGGCGGCAGTGCACCGCCGAGTGCACCCGCCTCGATGAAGCTCTTCAGCAGATGGATCGAGCTGATGCCGATGATCGCCATCGCGAGTTTCACCTTCAGCACCGAGGCGTTGACGTGGCTGAGCCATTCCGGCTGGTCCGGATGATCCTCGAGGTTCAGTCGCGACACGAACGTTTCGTAGCCGCCGACGATGACCATGATCAGCAGGTTGGAGATCATCACGACGTCGATCAGGCCGAGCACGATCAGCATGATTTCCTGTTCGCTCAGCGTCAGCGACTCGTGGATCAGATGCCACAGCTCCTTGACGAACAGGATCACGTAGACGCCCTGCGCCACGATCAGGCCGAGATACAGCGGCAGCTGCAGCCAGCGCGAGGAGAAGATCAGCGCCGGCAGCGGTGGCATCGGGGTCGGCTTCGACATGTCGCAATTCCGTTCGGCGAGTTCACCCGATTCTAGCCTGGATGCCGCTGCCGGCAGCGCAAGATCGCGCCTGCGGCCGTGATTCGCGCGAAAGCGGGAATCCACTTGGATACTTTTACGGAAACTCCCGTCCCAAGGCGTCATTCCCACGAATGCGGGAATCCACTTCGATACTTATCCGATACGTATACGGAAACTCTCGTCCGCCCAAAAGGCGTCATTCGCGCGAAAGCGGGAATCCATTTGCTCTTGCGGATCAAAGCAAACATCGTCACGGAGCCCCGCTTTCGCGGGAATGACGGCAGAGGGCGTGCGCGGATCAAGCTGCCTGAACACGCGATGCAGCCCTTGCACGACGATGCCCGCCAGCGTGCCGACGACGACGATCGCCACGGTCGGCAACGCCATGATCCACGCTTCGCGTTCGACGTGCGGCATGCGTAGGTTCTTCACTTCGCCTTCGTCGGATCGGCATACAGCTGTTCGGCGCGCTGGAACAGCACCCACGAGGTCGCGATGTACTTGTTGCCGCCGCTCGGCCTGTTGCCGCGATGGGTATGCGTGAAGCCGGCCGGCGCGAGCAGCAGCGAACCCGCGCGCGGCGCGATGCGGCGCTGCTGGAACAGGAATTCGGTTTCGCCGGCGCCGAAGTCGTCGTTCAGATAGATCGTCCACAGCAGTACGCGATGCAGATTGTCGTCGCTGCCGACGCGCGGCGAGATCTCGCTGTGCCAATACGGATACCCGCCCTGGTCGGCGAAGTAGCGCTGCAGATTGATGCCGCCCGGACGGAACAGTTGCGTCGCCAGGCGCTGCAGCTCGGCGTCGGGCATCGCGCGGATGTCGTCCTCGTCGAGCATCGTCATCTCCTCGCTGCCGGGACGCTTGCGATACAGCGCGGTCGGCGCGAGTGCCAGATGGGTGTACTTGCGCAGGTAGGCCAGCAGTCCCTTCAGCATGGCGGCATTGAGTGCGCCGACCACGTTCTGCCATTGCGCATGCGCGCTGATGTTGAGGTCCCAGCTGTCCTTCAGGCGCGTATTGACGCCGCCGGCAGTGGCGCCGCGCACGACCTTGTCGCTCGATTCGAAATGCTGGATCAGGTCGCGGCACGCCTGCGCATCGAGCGCGCCGTCGTAGACCTCGATGAAATCCGCAGCGGACGTCGGCTCGGTCACGCGGTCGCCTCGCGGTGATAGCGCGTGACGAGATCGACTTCGTTCTTCGATCCGAGGAACACTGGCACGCGCTGATGCAGCTTGTGCGGCACGATGTCGAGGATGCGCTGTGTGCCGTCGGTCGCCGCACCGCCGGCCTGTTCGACGATGAAGGCCATCGGGTTCGCTTCGTAGAGCAGGCGCAGCTTGCCCGGCATCGCCGGGTCCTTGAGATCGCGCGGATAGATGAAGATGCCGCCGCGCGTCAGGATGCGGTGCACGTCGCCGACCATGGACGCGACCCAGCGCATGTTGAAGTCGCGTCCGCGCGGGCCGGTCTTGCCGGCGATCAGCTCGTCGATGTAGCGGCGCATCGGTGCTTCCCAATGCCGCAGGTTCGACATGTTGATCGCGAACTCGGAGGTTTCTTCCGGAATGCGCAGGTTCGACTGCGTCAGCGGGAAATCGCCCTGCTCGCGATCCAGCGTGAACTGGTACACGCCGTCGCCGAGGGTCAGCACCAGCACCGTGCTCGATCCATACACGGCATAGCCGGCAGCGACCTGTTTCGTGCCCGGCTGCAGGAATGCCGCCTCGTCCGGATTCTGCACGCCGTCCGGGCAGCGCAGCACCGAAAAGATTGTGCCGACCGAGATGTTCACGTCGATGTTCGAGGAGCCGTCGAGCGGATCGAACACCAGCAGGTACTCGCCCTTCGGATAGCGGTGCGGGATCGGATGCGGGTCGTCCATTTCCTCCGAAGCGAGTGCGGCGAGATGGCCGCCCCACTCGTTCGCCTCGAGCAGGATCTCGTTGGAGACCACGTCGAGCTTCTTCTGCGTCTCGCCCTGCACGTTCTCGGTGCCGGCGCTGCCGAGCACACCGCCGAGCGCGCCCTTGCCGACCGCGATCGAGATGCGCTTGCACGCGCGCGCGACGACTTCGATCAGCAGGCGCAGGTCGCCGTTGATGCGGCCATGGTCGCGCTGCTGCTCGATCAGGAAGCGGCTGAGCGAAATGCGGGCGCCGGCGGGCGGTAGGGACGGCATCGAGGGCGTGCTCCGTGAAGACCGGCGCATATTGTCGCGGCTGCGGCAGATGCACGCCAGCCTGCTGACACCAGGCTGGCAGCAGCCCCCGCGCACACTCTGCGGCGTGCGGATCGCGCACGTTTGCAGGAGGGCCACCGATGTTGAACCCGAACGTACCAGCCTGGTTCGAGATTCCGACCAGCGATCTCGATCGCGCGCAGCAGTTCTACGAACACGTGCTGGCGGTCCAGCTGAAGCGCGAGGACTTCGGCGGCGGCATGCTGGCGGTGTTCCCCTACGGCGGCAAGCCGAACGCGAGCGGGGCGCTGATCGCGATGGAGGACTGCGAACCGTCCGTGCAGGGCAGCGTGGTCTATCTCAGCGTCGCCGATCTGGCGCCTGCGCTGGCGCGTGCGAACGGCAAGGGCGGCGACACGATCGTGCCGCGCACCGCATTGCCGCAGGGCATGGGCTACTTCGCGCAATTTCGCGACTGCGAAGGCAACCGCGTCGGCCTGTGGTCGCCGGTCTGAGCGCAGGACCGTGTGCAGAACCCATCGCGAGGAGGAGGTCAGCATGGATATCGTTCATCGGAAGGAAGCGCCGGACCCGGCTGCGCAGGCGTCGTGCGCGGTCGTCGAGCTGCGCCAGTACACGCTGCACCCGGGCCGCCGCGACGAGTTGATCGCGTTGTTCGAACGCGAATTCGTCGAGTCGCAGGAGGCGTGCGGCTTGCGCCTGCTCGGCTTGTTCCGCGACCTCGACGATGCGGATCGTTTCGTCTGGCTGCGCGGCTTCAGCGACATGCCGGCACGCGCGGCGGCGCTCGCGGCGTTCTACGGAGGACCGGTCTGGCAGGCGCATCGCGAGGCCGCGAACGCGACGATGATCGATTCGGACGACGTGCTGCTGCTGCGCCCGGCCCGGCCGGACGCGGGCTTCGCGCACGACGACGAGAGCGCATCTGCGGCCACGGATGCGCTGGTGATCGCGATGGTCTGGCAGCTGCCGCTGCGGGTCGGTGCGGATTTCCTGCCGTGGTTCGAGCGCCGGACCCTGCCGGTCCTGCGCGGCGCCGGCGCGCGCCTGCTCGCCAGCTTCGTCAGCGAGTCGGCGGCCAATACCTTTCCCGCGTTGCCGGTTCGCGAAGGCGAGA
>DASWPR010000320.1:0-9942 GCA_036398455.1 Dokdonella sp. | reverse complement strand
GCCGGCGTGCAGCGCGCCTGCCAGTCGCGGTCGCTGCACCAGCCGTCGATCTCGAGACGATCGTCGATGCGGAACCAGACGGCGTTCGCTTCATGGCCGTTGGCCTGCGCTAGACCGAGCTTGCGCTTGAGCAGGCCGGCGCGGCCGCTGGCATCGATCAGCCAGCGCGCGCGCAGCGTCTCCTCGCGACCGTCGCTTTCGAAGCGTACGTGATGGTCGCGGCCGTCGGTGTGCAGTTCGATGCCGCGCACCGTTGCGGCGTCGACGAACTCGATCCCGCGCCGGCGCGCTTCGGTGCCGAGGAAGTTTTCGAAGAGGCCGCGGTCGATCTGGTAGGTCGGTGTCGGCAGTACGTTGCTGACGCCGAGCTCGGTCAGGTTTTCGAGGTCGCTGCGGCCGTCGGAAAAAAAGAAACGGAAGCCGAACTTGCGGATATGGCACGTTTCCAGATGTTCGCGCAGGCGCAGCGTGTCGGCGAAGTAGTGCGCGCCGATCTCCACCGTCGACTCGCCGACCTTGTGCGCGCCGGGCGTGACCGGATGCGCGTGGCGTTCGATCACGCGGATCGACAGGTCCGCAAAGCGCTCGCGCAGCTGCAGGGCGAGCGTCAGGCCGGCGAGGCCGCCGCCGAGGATCGCAACGTCTGGGTCGGGTGCAGGCATGGTGGCTCCGTCCGTTCCGTCCGCGCATTGTGTCGCAGAAGCGGCGCGCGTGCCTGCACCGGCGCTGGCGGGGCTGCGGACCGATGGATGCCGCTGTGCCGCCGGCGGGCGGCCTTACTCGTGGGCAGGCGGGTCGTAGACCAGCGCGGGCGTCGAATGCGAGCGCCGATAGCTGCGCACGACATGGCCGTAGTGGATCACGCGGCCGATCGTGTACAGCGTGATGCGCGTGACGTCGCGCACCGGGCGGAAGTGGCTCGCGCGGAACTCGCCCTGGTAGCGCGATTCGATCGGCACCGAGACGACGCCGACGCTCTTCTCGCGCGCCGCGGCGATCAGCAAGGCCGCCTCGAACACGAAGTCGTCGGCGGCGAGGTCGACCAGTTCGAGCGCGCCGAGCGGGTAGTAGCGCTGGCCGCTCTGCGTGTCGACGACCGGCAGCCCGCAGCCCCAGGAAATGCCCCAGTCGGCGAAATTGTTCGCGCGCCGGCGTGCCGGCGGCTGGTTCTCGCGGTTGCGCACGCGCGCACCGATCACGATGTGTTCCGGATACTGCCGCGCCGCGGCGAGCAGGCGCGGGATGTCGGCGGCCAGGTGCTGGCCGTCGCCGTCCATCGCGATGACCGCGTCGAAACCGAGTTCGCGTGCCTTGCGAAAGCCGTCGCGCAGGCCCTGGCCCTTGCCGAGCGGGGTGGCGTGGCGGATCAGCGTGAGCGGCAGGTCGGCGACGCGTTCGAGCGTCGCATCGGTCGAGCCGTCATCGATCAGGATCACATTCGGGCAGATCGCGAGCACCGCTTCGACCACGCCGCGGATCGCGCGCTCTTCGTTCAGCGCCGGGATCACCACCGCGATGCGGTCGGGCTCGACGGCGCTCACGCGCGCACCTCGATCGCCAGCATCGTCTGCGTGCCGTTGCGCAGGCGCAGGGTCGTTTCTTCCGCGTTCGCGAGGGCGGCGAACAGCGGCAGCGCGGCCGCGATCAGGTTCGTCGCGGCGAGCGCCGCCAGACCCGCCGGCACCGCTGTCGGCGCCGTCGCCTGTGCTTCGTGGCGCAGGTACAGGCTGGCGCAGGTGCGTGGACCGCGCGAGGCGCTGACGATCAGCGCGGCCGCGAACGGCGCGCTGTTGCCGACCACGTCGGTGAGCGCGCCGCAGGCCGCGATGTCGTACGCGGCGAACAGCACCGGCGCAGCATCCGCGTGCGCCTCCACGGCGGCTTCGAACAGACCCGCGGCGAAGCTGCCAGGCCCGGCCGCGATCGCGCTGGAAGGCGCACGGCACTGTGCGGCGATCGTCCAGTAGCCGGCCGGCGCGTTGTGCACGGAGTTGTGGAAGCGCGTAGGCGAAGTCTCCAGCGGGGCGCTGGCGAGCGTAGCGCAGAGCGCGTCGGTCGTCGCGGTGTCGCCGTGTGCCGAGGCGAAGACGCACGCCAGCGTGGAAGGCTCGCGGGCGGCCATCGCGCAGGCCTGCCCGGCGACCTCGCAGGCCAGGCGCACGGACTCCGGCGCGCGCCGCCGCTCGGTCGGCGGCAGCACGCTGGCCGATGGCCGCGTGGATGCGTCGACAGCAGCGCTGTCGTCGCCGCGCAGCAGGCGCGCCGCCTGTTCCCAATCCGGCACGCCGGGCGACCACCAGCCGATGCCGTCGATGTAGGCGAGCAGGCCTTGCATGCTCAATGCACCGCGCCGCGGCCGAACGCCAGCGTGCAGTTGTTGCCGCCGAAGCCGAACGAATTGCTCAGCGCGACGTGGATCGCGCGCGATTCGTTCGCGAAGGCGAGCTGCGGCCCGCAGTGCGGGTCGGGCTCAGTGCTGTTCAGCGTGGCCGGGACCAGATCGTTCTCCATCGCGAGCAGGGTGATCACCGTTTCCAGGATGCCGGCGGCGCCGAGCGTGTGGCCGGTATGGCCCTTGGTCGAACTGGCGCGCGTGGAAGCGCCGAACAGGTCGGCCACGACGGCGGCTTCGACTTCGTCGTTCTTCAGCGTCGCGGTGCCGTGCAGGTTGATGTAGTCGACCGCGTCCGGCGCCAGACCCGCGCGCGCCAGCGCATCGGCCAGCGCCAGGCGTGCGCCGGCGCCCTCAGGATGCGGCGTCGACATGTGATAGGCATCGGAGGATTCACCGTAGCCGAGCAGGCGCGGCGCGGTGTCGTCGCCGTCGCCATCGCGTTCGAGCAAGGCGAAGCCGGCGGCCTCGCCGATCGAGATTCCGCAGCGCGCGGCGTCGAACGGGCGGCACGCCTGCGGCGCCACCAGCCCGAGCGCGTTGAAGCCGAACAGGACGCTGCCGCAGAGGCTGTCGACACCGGCGAGCACCGCGGCGTCGGCGAGTCCGAGGCGCAGCAGGCGTTCGGCCTGGGCGAAGATCTTCGCACTCGACGAGCAGGCCGTGGCGAGGGTCAGGCAAGGGCCGCGCGTGCCGAGCACGGCTTCGAGGAAAACCCCGAGCGAATGCGGCGCATGCAGCGCGGGGATGCGCAGGTAGGCCGGGAAATGACCGTCTTCCAATTCGCGGTAGGCGCGTTCGGTCGCTTCGATGCTGGCGGTCGACGTGGCGACGAGCAAGGCGACGCGGTCGGCGCCGTGGCGCGCGATGCAGGCGCGTGCGGCATCGAGGAAGCCGTCGGCGGCCAGGCCCTTCCAGGCGAGCCGGTTGTTGCGGCAGTCGTGGCTGGCGAACCCGGCCGGCAGTGCTTCCTGCTCAAGCCCTTCGACGCGGCCGATCGCGCAGGCCAGCGGCGCTGCGGTGAAGTCGTTCGGATGCAGGCCGCCGCGGCTGGTGCGCAACGCCTCGGCGTGGGCGGCGCGGCCGCGCCCGAGCGCGGACGTCGCAGTGTAGGCGGTGATGGCGAGAGGTGCGATCCGGCTGGGCACGCGCTGGCGGGACGAACAGAGGGCTGCGAATTATGACACGCCACCCTGAACCGCGAATCGGCGCCGCGCATATCGGCCGCAGACGGGCGCGGCACCCGGGCTGCTACGATTCCTGGATGAATCAGTCGAGTGAAAACCAGGGTGCGATCGGCGCCGACGATCGCCTGGCCGCCGTCGAAGCCTTCCTGACCGGCCTGCAGGACCGCCTCTGCGCCGCGTTCGAAGCGAGCGACGGTGCCGCGCGTTTCAGCGAGGATCTCTGGCAGCGCAGCGAGGGCGGCGGCGGCCGCTCGCGCGTACTCAAGGGCGGCGCGGTATTCGAGCAGGCCGGCGTCGGCTACTCGCGCGTTTCCGGCGACCGCCTGCCGCCGGCGGCCAGTGCGCTGCGGCCAGAGCTGGCCGGCCGCAGCTGGACCGCGCTCGGGGTCTCGGTGGTGGTGCATCCGCAAAACCCCTATGTGCCGACGACGCATATGAACGTGCGCTACTTCGAGGCGCGTGCGCCGGGCGCCGCGCCGGTCTGGTGGTTCGGTGGCGGCTTCGACCTGACGCCGTTCTATCCGTTCGACGAAGACGTGCGGCACTGGCACCGGGTCGCCGACGACCTGTGCGCGCCATTCGGCGGCGAGGTCTATCCGCGCTACAAGCAATGGTGCGACGAGTATTTCTTCCTCAAGCACCGCGCCGAGACGCGCGGCGTCGGCGGCCTGTTCTTCGACGACTTGAACGGGTGGGAGTTCGAACGCTGCTTCGCCTTCCAGCACGCGGTCGGCAACGGCCTGCTCGATGCGTACGTGCCGATCGTCGAGCGCCGCAAGCACACACCGTTCGGCGAGCGCGAGCGCGAATTCCAGCTGTACCGGCGTGGCCGCTACGTCGAATTCAATCTGGTCTACGACCGCGGCACGCTGTTCGGCCTGCAATCGGGCGGCCGCACCGAGTCGATCCTGATGAGCCTGCCGCCGCGCGTGCGCTTCGAATATGCCTACGCGCCGGAAGCGGGCAGCGCCGAGGCGCGCCTGAACGACTATCTGCGGCCGCGCGACTGGCTGGCCCAAGCTTCCGACTGAGGAAGCCGCCTACCGGGCGAGGGCGCTCATCGCGAGCAGGAGCGCGAGCAGGGCGCCGCCGGCGAGCAGCGCCCACGCCATGAACTCGACCCCGCCAGCGCAATCCGCGCAATTCTCGCGCGTCGATTCGCCGCCCAGGGCGAGCAGGGCTTCGATCAGCGCAGGCGTCGAACGCGTGCGGTCGACCGGGGCGGCGCCGCAACGCCTGCAGCGGGCGGCTGCGCGCGAAGAATCTCTATTTCCACTCATACAGCGTGTAGTACACCGGCGAGACGGGGCCCTGGTTGGGGTCGCTGAGCAGGCGGCCGCTGCCGTCCCGGTCCATGAAGGTCTGCGTCGGGCCGTTCGGCTGCGAGATCTTGATCATCCAGACATGGCCCTTGTCGCGGTATTCCTCGACGGTGTCATCGCCCTGCTTGCGCCGTGTCACGTCGCTCGACGCCATGCGGGCGGTATTGGCGTCCGCATCACGCGACGCGCGGTCGCGCACCAGGCGTGAATCGGGTTTGGGCAGCGGCGCCAGCGGATCCTGGTCGGCGGTCGGCGTGACATTCGCATCGGCGGGATTCTGCGCTGCGGCCGGGGTGCTCACGCCGGGATCGTTGATCCCCGGCGGCGGCGGGGCGTTCGACTTCGGTGGCTTCTGATCGGCGGCCAGCGCGGTCGAGGCCGCGAGGACAAGACCCAGGACGACGAGCAGCGGGCGGGCGATCGGATTGATGACAGCCTGATTCATGACAGCGGCTCCTTGACGTGCAGCCAGCCTAGCAGACGAGCAGCGCTTTTCGTTGGACGCCGTTCGCAAAGATGAGCCTGCATGGCTGCGCGTTGCAAACGCCCGGCCTGCTTGCCAAGCTGCGATCCCTTTCGTTCCACGGCAAGCCTTTCGATGTCGCGCCCACGCCTCGTCCTTATCGACGGTTCATCGTATCTGTATCGCGCCTTCCACGCGCTGCCGCCGTTGACCAATTCGGCCGGCGAGCCGACCGGCGCGCTGTTTGGCGTGGTCAATATGCTGCGTGCGACGATGAAGGAGAAGCCGGACTACGCGGCGTTCGTGCAGGACGCGCCGGGGCCGACGTTCCGCGACGATCTGTACGCAGACTACAAGGCGAACCGCGCGCCGATGCCGGACGACCTGCGCGCGCAGGTCGAGCCGATGCTGGCGATCGTCGGCGCGCTCGGTTTTCCGATCCTGCGCATCGACGGCGTCGAGGCCGACGATGTGATCGGCACGCTGGCTACGCGCGCGATCGCCGCCGGCATCGACGTCACGGTGTCGACCGGGGACAAGGATTTCGCCCAGCTCGTGGTGCCGGGCATCCGCCTGGTCAACACGATGACGAACACCACGCTCGACGAGGCGGGCATCGTCGAGAAGTTTGGCGTGCGGCCGGACCAGATCATCGACTACCTCGCGCTGATGGGCGACAGCGTCGACAACATTCCCGGCGTCGAGAAGTGCGGTCCGAAGACCGCGGCGAAGTGGCTGGCCGAATACGGCAGCCTCGACGGCGTGATCGCCAATGCGGACAAGGTCGGCGGCAAGATCGGCGAAAACCTGCGCAAGGCGCTGCCGCAACTGCCGCTGTCTCGCCAGCTGGCGACGATACGCACCGATGTCCCGCTCGATCGCGCACCCAATGAGCTGCACCTGCTCGATCGCGACATCGGAGCGCTGCGCGGCCTGTACAAGCGCTACGAATTCAATGCGGCGCTGAAGGATCTGGATGCGGTCGCCGATGTGGCCGCGACGTCACTGGCGCGGACGCAGGAATCGGTCGGCGAACGCGCGCAAGGCGAGGTGGATTCGCGCGCTCACGCAAATGACGGGCAAGCGGGTTCGACGCTGGATGCGGCGCTGGCAGGGCCTGGTCACTATGAGCTGGTGACCACGCCCGAACAGCTCGATGCCTGGATCGCGAAATTGCAGACGGCCGAGCTGATCGCCTTCGACACCGAGACCACGTCGCTCGATCCGATGCGCGCGGAGATCGTCGGCCTCTCGTTCGCGGTCGAGCCGAAATCGGCCGCCTACATTCCGGTCGGCCACGACTACGCCGGTGCGCCGCCACAGCTGGCGCGCGACGCCGTGCTCGCTGCGCTGAAACCGGTACTGGAAGATCCGGCGCGCCCGAAGGTCGGCCAGCATGCGAAGTACGACATCAACGTGCTGTCGAACCATGGCATCGACGTGCGCGGCGTCGCGCAGGACACGATGCTCGAGTCCTATGTGCTCAATTCGACCGCCACGCGCCACGACATGGATTCGCTGGCCAAGCGCCAGCTCGGCTACGACACCATTCATTACGAGGACGTGGCCGGCAAGGGCGCCAGGCAGATTTCGTTCTCGCAGGTCGATCTCGATACCGCCTGCCGCTATGCCGCCGAGGATGCCGACATCACCTTGCGCCTGCATCGTGCGTTGTCGCCGCAGCTGGCGGCGATCCCCTCGCTGCAAACGGTCTATCGGGACATCGAAGTTCCGCTGATCCCGGTGCTCGCGCGCATGGAACAGCGCGGCGTGCTGATCGATACGCTGGCGTTGAAAACGCAGAGCCACGAACTCGCCCGGCGCATGCACGAACTGACCGAGCGCGCGTTCGTGATTGCCGGGCGCAACTTCAGCCTCGATTCGCCCAAGCAGCTGCAGGCGCTGCTGTTCGATGAATTCAAATTGCCGGCGTTGGTGAAGACGCCCGGCGGTCAGCCGTCGACCAACGAGGAAGCGCTCGAGGCGATCGCGGACCAGCACGAGCTGCCGCGTCTCATCCTCGACTATCGCGGTCTCGCCAAGCTGCGCAGCACCTACACGGAGAAACTCGGATTGATCGTCAATCCGCGCACCGGCCGCGTGCATACCAGCTACGGCCAGGCGATCGCAGCAACCGGACGGCTTTCTTCGTCCGATCCGAACCTGCAGAACATCCCCATCCGCACCGAGGACGGCCGCCGCATTCGCCAGGCCTTCGTCGCGCCGGAAGGCTGGCGCATCGTCGCGGCGGATTATTCGCAGATCGAACTGCGCATCATGGCGCACCTGTCCGGCGATGCCGGCTTGCTCGCCGCCTTCCACGGCGGCCAGGACGTGCACCGCGCGACTGCGGCCGAGGTGTTCAGCCTGCCGCAGGACCAGGTCGATGCGAACCAGCGCCGCGCCGCCAAGGCGATCAACTTCGGCTTGATGTACGGCATGAGCGCATTCGGCCTCGCACGCCAGCTCGGCGTGCCGCGCGGCGAGGCACAGGACTACATGGCGCGTTATTTCACGCGCTATCCCGGCGTGCAGACGTTCATGGAAGAAACGCGCGAGAAGGCGCGCCGCGACGGCTACGTCGAAACCCTGTTCGGCCGCCGCCTGCACCTGGACTACATCAACTCGCGCAATCAGGCGCAGCGGGCCGGTGCCGAACGCGCCGCGATCAATGCGCCGATGCAGGGCACCGCAGCGGACATCATCAAGCGCGCGATGCTCAGCGTCGATGCGTGGCTGCTCGAACAGGCGGCGGCGGCGCGCATGCTGATGCAGGTGCACGACGAACTGGTGTTCGAAGTGCAGGCCGACCATGTCGAGGCGATCGTCGCCGGCGTGCGCGAACGCATGGCGGCGGCGGCGCAACTGGCGGTGCCGCTGGTGGTCGATATCGGCGTCGGCGCGAATTGGGACGAGGCGCATTGACGCAGCGGCGCCTGCGCCGCGGCAGGCCTGCCATGAAGCGCATCCGATCGACGCGAGCAGACCTGCGATGCGACTGACATTCCGCTCCCTCGCGACGGCTGCAGCGGCCGTCTGCGCCGCGCTCGCCTTGACCTGGCTGTTCGTTCCCGAGGTGTTGCCCGGGATCTGGGGCGTCGCCTATTCCGACGAAACCGGAGTAGTGGCGCGCCGCGGCGCGGCGTTGTTTCTGGGCATCGGCGTGATGTTCGCGCTGGCACGCGATGCCGAACCATCGCCGGCCCGCTCGGCGCTGTGCACAGGGTTTGCCGTGGCTTGCCTCGCGCTCGCCGTACTCGGTGTATTCGAGCTCGCACGCGGCCGTGCTGCACTGGGCATCTTGTCGGCGGTCGCCGTCGAGCTTGCGCTCGCCTGCGCGCTTCTCGCGGTGCTGCGGACGGAAAAGGTTTCTTCCGGAAAATGAACACGGATGCCGGGCGGTGCGAGTGGCATAGGCCATTCGTCATGCCTCGCTGCTGCGATGAACGTTCGATAAACGCGGCAGGTGATGCTCTGGAAACTTTTGCGCTCGATGCCCATCTATTGTTCCGGGTGCACGCAACGGCACCCTGGTTCACTCACCTCCCTGAGTGCAACCCCGCGAAGACCGGTCCCTCCCCAGACCGGTTTTCCCGCCCCGAGGGCTCCCCCTGGCCCTCGGGGCATTTTATTTTCTGGGCCCCGGAAAAATGTGATCAGCGCACGTAGAGCAAGCGACCTTGCGATTGCATGCGTCTTTGCAGCGCCGTTGTCGATGTCACCCTTTCAGGGCCGCAAGCAGCTGCGTACGCGGTAGTTTTCCGGTTTCGTTACGTGGCAGCGCCTTCACCTTGCGCAAGGGGCGCGGCAGGAAAGCCGGATCGATCGCACTGCGCAGGCAGCGCAGCAATTCCGCCTCCGTGCAGTCCGGTGCCACCACCAGCGCGGCGATGCGGCGCACGCCCATGCTGTCGGCATCGTCGAGCTGCAGCACGATGGCATCGTGAACGCCGGGAATGGCCAGCAGGCGACGCGTCAGATCGGCGAGTGAAGCGCGCTTGCCGGCAATCTCGACCAGATCCGCATGCCGCCCGCACAGGCGGAAGCGCTGCTCGGGCAGGAGTTCGACAACATCCTGCAGCGTGACCGGTTCGCTGAAGTAGGGCGCATCGACCAGGGTTCCGTCCGGCTGCGGGCGCAGGCGGATGTCCGGGTACAGATGCCAGTCGGTTTCCTGCGCGGTGCGGCGCTGCGCGATCACGCAGGTTTCGGTCGAGCCGAACATTTCCAGCACCGGTGCGCCGTAGCGCGCCTCGGCTTCGGCAGCGAGCTCCTGTGGCAATGGCGCGGTCGCCGAGGTGATCGCGCCGAGTTTCGGCAATGCGGCCGGATCGCGCAGCAGCGCGCGCAGGTGCACCGGCGTCGTCACCAGCACGCGCGGCTCCGGTACCTCGTCGAGCGCGGCGGCGACATCGGCCGGGAACAGCGGCCGGCCGCTGTGCACCGCGAACGGCCCGAGCAGGGGCAGCAGGATGGACAGCTCGATGCCGTACATGTGCTGCGGCGGAACGGTCGCCACGACATGAGCCAGCTCGCCCGGTGCTAGGCCGAGGGTGAGCCCGAGTGCCGCGGCATTGC
>DASWPR010000319.1:0-5761 GCA_036398455.1 Dokdonella sp. | reverse complement strand
CAAGTCCGCCAGGAAGAATCTTCCGCCCGGCGGATCGAGGACGATGCCCGCGGCGCCCCACAGCGGCAGGCCGTCGCCGTCGAGCTTCTGCAGCACGATCGAGCCGTCCGAGGTCGACCACGCGACCACCGCGTCGCCATCGCTGGTCGCGGCGATGCGCGGCGAATGGGTGCCGCCGCTGTCGGCGCTGACGACAATGCCGGGCACGCCCCACGCGGGCGTGCCGTCGGCTGCGACCTTGCTGACGCCAATCTGCGCGACGCCGGCGACTTCGTACTGGAATGTGAGCAGCGCGTTGCCGCTCGCATCGACGGCAAGGCCATAGTCCTCGGTCGAACTCTCGCTGCGATCCGCAACGAGGATGCCGTTGTGCGGCCACTGCTCGATGCCGTCCGCCGACAGCCGCTGCAGATAGACGTCGAAGCCGTCGCCGCTGCCGAACCAGCTGACGTAGAAGCCGCCGTCGGCGGTCGCTCCAAGCTTGGGCTGGACCTGGCCGCCGGCGCGATCGGCGAGGGTGAGATTGACGGCAGGGTCGGACGACCACTGCGCCAGCGCCGGCAGCGGCACGCAGGCCGCGCATGCCATCGCCAGGGCACCGGACATCCGAACCATCGACAGCATCGAAGCGGTCATGCGGCGGTTTCCACAAAGGGAAAGCGGCCCCAGCATACGGCAACGCCGGACGCCTGCGCGGCCGCCGTGGCGGCTTTACGTTTCAGGCGCCGGCGCTCACCAGTCCTGCCGCTCCGGCAGCAGGCCGTGCAGTTCGGCGTCGGTCAGGTTGCGCCAGCGGCCGAGCTTGAGTTCGCCGAGCTTGACGTTGACGATGCGCACGCGGCGCAGCTGCGTCACCCGATAGCCGAACGCCTCGGCCATCAGGCGGATCTGCCGGTTGAGCCCCTGCGTCAGCACGATGCGGAAGCCGAACTTCGCCAGGCGCGTCGCCTTGCACGGCTTGGTCATCTGATGATGGATGCGCACGCCGCGCGACATGCCGGCGAGGAATTCCGGCGTCACCGGCTTGTTCACCCCGACCAGGTATTCCTTCTCGTGGCGGTTCTCCGAGCGCAGGATCTCGTTGACGATATCGCCATTGCTGGTCAGCAGGATCAAGCCTTCGGAATCCTTGTCGAGGCGGCCGACCGGGAAGATGCGCTGCTGGTGGTCGACGAAGTCGACGATGTTGCCGCCGACCTCGCGCTCGGTCGTGCAGGTGATGCCGACCGGCTTGTTCAAGGCGATGTAGACATGCCGCCGCGCCGCTCCGGCTGCACGTCGCTCCAGCAGCGGCTGGCCATCGATCAGGATCTCGTCGCCCTCGGCGACCTGCGTGCCGATGCCGACCGGCAGGCCGTTCAAGGTGACGCGCCGCTCGGCGATCAGGCGATCGGCTTCGCGGCGCGAGCAGTAGCCGCTTTCGGCAATATGTTTGTTGAGGCGCATCCGGCCATTTTAGTCGACCCGGACACGCCGATGAGGCATGGCGCTCCACCGATGTCGCCATGAACGAACGCCGGATCGGTCGGCAACACCCTGGGCATGACGGAGCGAACATCCTGGCAAGAGACGCCGCCGCACGGCAGATCGCGATCTGCGCCCTCTCCTGTGACTTGTTTTAGTGCTGGAATGGGTGGCGCCGCATCCCGGAACATGCAAGCACCGCGAACACCTTTCGCCGAAGCGCAAACGTCGCTTGCTCGTCTGCCCGCGGCAGCGGCGTGCTCCAGCGAACCCACGCTTTCTCACTCAGCCCTCTCAGCGAGTGGCGACAACGGCAAGGGCGAGGGTTGAAAGCAACAGCAACCCTGCTGCGCCGCGCGTGACAGACGCGGCGAAGCCCCTTCCCCGCTCCGTTCTCAGCCCGCGTCGAAGCCGTTTTCGAAGATCAGATCGGCCTGCCACTCGTAGGCGCCGACATCGATCGCGCCGCTGCGCGGGTAACCGCGCTGGTCGATCGCCGGCGCACCGCTGCTGGTACCCGCGTCGATCGCGGGACTGCCGGGCGTGATCGCCATCGTCTCGGTGGGTCCGCCGTTGGCGGCCGCATCGGCCAGGTTCGCGCTGGCGAACGTGGTGCCCGGCGCCACGGCGGCCTCCTGCTGGTTGGAGACCGGGCGTGTCTGCGGCCACTGCAGGTTCCCGCCGCCTTGCGCCGCGGGGTGCAGCATGGCCCACGGGTTGTACGCATTGCCGGCGGTGTTGTCCTGGAAGATCACATTGCGCAGCGTCAGCGCAGCGCCGCTGTCGTTGGCGATGCCCGCGGCGAAGCACACATCGCAGGGCGCGCTATTGCGTGCGATCGTGAGGTTCTGCAGGGTCAGCGCGGTCGCGCCCTGGATCGACATCGCGCCGCCGAGCCCGCTCTGCGCGATGTTGCCGACGAAGGTCGAATTCACGATGCTGCCCTGGAGCACGCCGCCGGCGCCGAACAGCGCGAGTCCGGCGTAGCCGCCCGCCGTGTTGCCGCGGAACGTGCTGCCGCTGATGGCGAGAGGACTGCCCTGGATGTATGCGCCGCCGGCGAGTTTGTCGGTGGCGCTGCTCGCATTGCCTTGCACGGTCGAATCCTGCACGCGCGTGAACGAAGCGCCGCTGTAGGTCACCGTGAACAATCCGCCGCCGAACGCATTCGCCTGGTTCGACAGCAGGCGCACGCGGCACAGGTTGACGTTGCGCGCGTCGCCGTCGACGCCGATCGCACCGCCGTTGCCGCCATTGCCCGGATTGCCGCCGGTACCGGTCGCGTGATTGCCGCTGAACGTGCTGTCGTACAGGTTCACGTTCTTCGAACCGAGTGAATACAGCGCGCCGCCATTGGCGCCGGCATTGCCGTCGAAACTCGAACCGACCACGGCGAGTTCGGCGGCGCCGACGACATAGATCGCGCCGCCGCCGTCGTCCTGCGCCACGGCGATCGCATGGTTGCCGCTGAAGCGCACGTCGAATATCCGGATCGTCACGGCCTGCCAGGGCCCGCCGGTCGGCTTGTACAGCCCGGCACCGCTTTCGCCCGGCGTGCTGCCGTCGATGATGGCGCCGCCGCGCAAGCTGAAGGTGTAGGTCAGATTGTTCGGGTTGGTCACCTCGATGACGCGCCGCGCGTTGCCGCCCGACAGCGTGGCGCCGCCAAGATCGAGTGCCGTGTCGCGCGCGATGCCGAGCGTCGCGTCGATGTTCAGGATGCCGCTGCCGATGTTCAGGCGGATCGCGCCGCCGGCGTCGAGCGCCTGCTGCAGTTGCGCCGTCGTCACGCTGCCCGGCGTGCCGTCGCCGAGTACCCGCGGCTGCGCCGGTGCGGGCGCACTCGGCGCGGTGCAATCGAATTGCGACTGCGCGACGGCATCGACGCCGATCGAAGCCGCGCACAGCAGGCCGCATACGAGGGTCGTCGTTTTGTCCGGATAGCGCATGGCCGGCAGGATTGCGTGCGCGCGGCGCGTACGCAAGGGCGCCGTCGCGGCGTTGCTACGTGTGTCTCAGACGGCGTCGGCTTAAACCCTCGATGCGTGCGGCGCAGATGCACCGCGATGCAGCCCGCCGGCGACGAGCTGGCGCATCGCCCATGCATTCGCTGTCGCCGCGCCGAGCGCGGTGTTGTCGAAGAAGCACCAGGTCTCGGCAGCGACCGTAGCGGCGGCCTGCAGTCGATGCGCATACGCGTGCAGCCGGTCGTCGTCGTAGTCGGAGTAGTACATGCGCGGCGACCCGTGCAAGCGGAAATACGCGACCGTGGGATCGCCGCCCGGCTCGGCCGCAGCGGCGACGGGCGCCGGGTCTGCCGCGACGCGCGCGATCGCATGGCGGCGAAGCAGCGCGTCGGCGGGTGCCTCGAACCAGGTTGCGTGGCGCGGCTCCAGTGCGACAGCGCCCGGATGGCGCGCACGCAGGCGTGCGAAAAAACGATTCGCTGTCGCCGCATCGAACGAAAGGCTCGGCGGCAGCTGCACGAGCACGCAGCCGAGCTTGGACCGCAGCCCGCCGACCTCGGCCAGGAACGCGTCGAGCAGCGCGTCGCTGTCGACGAGCCGCTGCCCGTGCGTGATCGTGCGTGGCAGCTTGACCGCGAAGCGGAACGTCGCGGCAACGGCGTCGGCCCAGCGTGCATAGGTCTGCGGCCGATGCGGCCGATAAAACGACGAATTGATTTCGACCGCGTCGAACACGGCCGCGTAGCGCTGCAGATGGCTGCCGTCGGCGGGGAACGCGTCCGCATGCGCCTTCGGGACATTCCAGCCGGCGCAGCCGATGCGGATCGAGTGGCGCTGGTGGATGCTCATGACGGTCGCAGGCGTCGCGCGTGGTGGCGAGGGATGTCGAGCATTGCAGGGCGAAACTAAATAGCGGGCGCGGCTCGCATCGACAGCGGCGTTCCGCAGCAGCAGCGACGGACTGCAAAACATCCACTTTGCGCATTTGGAACACGACAGTCACTACGATGGCATGCCGCCATGCTCGGCATGGGTTGCCACCGGGGTGCCCTGCGCACCCTGTCCTTTCACCCGCATACGGGAGATCCGTCCATGAAGAAGTCCGCATCCGTCGTCTGGCAAGGCAGCATCAAGGAAGGCCAGGGCCTGATTTCCACCCAGACCGGCGTGCTCGAGGACGCGCCGTACGGCTTCAAGTCGCGCTTCGAGGATGGTCCCGGCACCAATCCGGAAGAACTGCTCGGCGCCGCGCACGCGGCATGCTTTTCGATGGCGCTGTCGCTGATGCTCGGCCAGAACGGCCTCACGCCCGAGCGCATCGACACCAAGGCCGAGATCAGCCTGGAGAAGGTCGGCGACGGCTTCGAGATCACCGCCAGTCATCTGACCGTCTTGGCGAGAATACCCGGCACCGACGCCGACACGTTCGCCAGGATCGCCGCACAGGCAAAGGAAGGCTGCCCGGTCTCGAAGGTATTGAAGGCGAAGATCACCATGGATGCACGGCTCGACGGCTGAGCCCTGCCCTTTCGCGCGCGCCGTGCGCGACGGGTCGCTGCCGATGCCTTGCGCGGCATCGGCACACTTCGCAGCATGACGTTTCGCTGTCGATCGAAGCGGCCGACGAAGTCGCGCGTGTCTGCACGCGACCTCGCCTGACCTTGCGACGAGTTACGGAGACACCTCGAACCCGTTGGCGAAGATGCGGTCGCTGCAGACGACGCCGACGTTGCTGACGTTCGCGCCGGCGATCGTGCCGCTTCCATTCGTCACCGTGCAGGCCTTGCCGCCCGGCTGCGCCGCGACCGTCACCGTGTAGCCGGTGCCATCGGCCAGCGCCGTCGGGAAGGTGAACGCGCCATTCGATGCCACCGGCAGGCTGGCACCGCCATTCAACTTCAACGCCAGGCCACTTCCGATCAGACCGCTCACGGTGCCGCCGACAGTGAAGCTGCGGGTCACGCAGGTCACGTTGACGTTGGTCACATTGGCTGCCGCGATGGTGCCGCTGCCGTTCGACACCGTGCAGACCTGCGCAGGCCCTGACGGTTGTGCCGCGATCGTCACCGCGTAGGTCGCGCCGCTGGCGACGGACGCCGGGAAGGTGAACGCGCCGTTCGCCGAGATCGGCAGGCTCGCACCGCCGTTCAACGACAGCGCAAGGCCGCTGCCGCCGAGACCGCTGACGCTGCCGCCGACGGTGTAGCTGTTCGTCGTGCACGTCACGCCGACGTTCGTCACGTTGGCCCCGGCAATGGTGCCGCTGCCGTTGGTGACCGCGCAGGTCTGCGTCGGATTCGACGGCTGCGCCGCGATCGTCACCGCATACG
>DASWPR010000318.1:0-4053 GCA_036398455.1 Dokdonella sp. | reverse complement strand
TCTTCGATGCAGCCGCCCGACACCGAGCCCACCACGAGCCCGTCGTCACGCACCGCGAGCATGGCGCCCTCGGGACGCGGCGACGAGCCCCATGTCTTCACCACCGTTACCAGTAGCGCGCGATGTCCCTCTTCCAGCCACCGTGCGCTGGATTTCAGGACTTCGAGATCCACGCTGTCCATGATTGCTTCCTTTTGGTTGCGTCGCCGCCGGACTCACCGTCCGCAGCGTCAGTCGATGCCGTATTGTGCGGCACTGTTTGATCGGCTGCATTTTCCCCGGCGCCCGGGGCCGCCGCGCCGCCACCGCCACCGGCTTCGGCGCCGCCCAGCCGGGCGCCGAAGCGCTTGAAGAATTCGCCGGCGATTTTTCGCGCCGCGCCGTCGACGAGCCGCGAGCCGATCTGTGCGAGCTTGCCGCCGACCTGCGCATGCGCCGTATAGCTGAGCCTGGTGGCGGCCTCGCCATCGGCTTCGAGCGAAACATGCGCGTTGCCCTTGGCGAACCCTGCCGCGCCGCCCTGACCTTCGAACACGATGCTGTACGAGTTGGGCGCGTCGATATCCGTGAGTTGCATGCGTCCTTTGAAACGCGCCTTGACCGGGCCGACCGCGGCGCTCAGTGCCACCAGATAGGCATTCTCGCCGTCCGGATCGATGCTTTCGCAGCCGGGGATGCAGGCGCGCAGCATGTCCGTGTCGTTCAGCGCCTCCCACGCGCTTTGCTGCGAAACGGGCAGCGTATGGGTTTCGGTCAATTCCATGAAGTCGCTCCTGCAGCCCTGGCGCCGACGCTGCGACGAGGCGCGCGCGTGAGCTGCGCGAGGTCGCGGCCGAACGCCGTCAGGCTGTCCAGATTATGAACCGGCCGATGCGCGTCGACATACGGCAGGATGGCCTGCACGCCGCGCGCCTTCGGAGAAAAACCGCTGAAACGCAGCAGCGGATTGAGCCACACGATACGGTGAGCGAAGCGGTGCAGGCGGGCCATCTCGGTGTCGAGCACGTCGATCGCTTCGTGATCGAGGCCGTCGGTGACGAGCAGCACCGTGGCGCGTCCGGTGAGCACCCGCCGCGCCCAGCGGCGGTTGAATTCGGCGAGCGCCGCGCCGATCCGCGTGCCGCCCGACCAGTCGACCACCTGTTCGGTGAGCGCCGCCATCGCCACGTCGGGATCGCGCTCGCGCAGCGCGCGTGTCGCGTTGGTGAGGCGCGTGCCGAACAGAAACACCTGAAGGCGTTCGCGCGACTGCAGCAGCGCGTGGCAGAAATACAGCACCGCGCGCGAATAGCTGCTCATCGAACCGGAAATGTCGAGCAGCAGCACGAGCGGCGGTTTGCGTTCGACCACCGCGCGATACTTCCACACCGTCCAGTCGCCGCCCGCGCGCACGGCGTGGCGGGCACTGGCGCGCAGGTCCGCATGCGTGCCGTGCGAAGCGGCTTTCAGGCGGCGCGTCGGCTCGGTTGCGAGCGGCAGCCGCTGCCCGCGAATCAGATGACGCAGGGTGCGCCACTCATCGGCGGAAAGGGTGTCGAAATCGCGATGACGCAGGCGTTCTTCCGCGCTGAAGGTGACGTGCGCATGCAGTTCGTGCTGCCCGGTTTCCTGCGGCGCCCTGCCATGCGCTGACGGCGGCGCGCGCACGGCCAGCGCGTCGGCGAGACGGTTGTTGCGTTTGGGCGGCGGCAGGCCGTCGCGAACCTTCGGCAGAAGCAGTGCGCGGAGCTTGCCTTCCCAATCGGGATCGCGCCAGAACAGGTCGAATGCGGCGTTGAACAGATCGCGCTCGTCGGGCGCGGAAACCAGCGACGCCGCCAGCGCGGCGCGCACGTCGTCGCGGCGGCCCAGATCGATCCAGTGCAGCGCGGCGAGCGCATCGACGGCTTGCGCGGGCGACATCGGCAAGCCGGCGCCGCGCAGCAGGCGGACAAAATGGACCACGTTGCGGGCGAGCGTGGGCGTGCCGTCGAGCGGCGTGGCTGCGGTTTTGCCCGATGAGGACGACGCCACGACTCGTTGGCCAGGCCGACCAGCGCGCGAGAGATCGCCTGAAGCGTCGCTATTGCCGGCGTCGAGCCGTGCGCTATGGCCCGAGGCGCCGCCGTTACCTGCGTCGAATGAGTTCGCCATGCCGGCTATCCAGGCGCCGCAAGACAGTGCGCGATCTGCGCGGCATCGACGCGGGCCAGATCGTCCTGATACTTGAGCAGCACGCCGAGCGTGTCGTGCACGGATTGCGGGTCGAGCTCCGTCACCGACAAGGCTTCCAGCGCGCGGCACCAGTCGATCGTTTCGGCAATGCCGGGCGCCTTGAACAGATCCATGCCGCGCAGCCGATGCACGAAATCCACCGCCCGCCGCTGCAATTCCGCCGATGTTTGCGGCGCGCGAGCGGCAACGATCTCCAACTCGCGATCGCGTTCCGGATAGCCAATCCATTGATACAGGCAACGGCGCTTCAACGCGTCGTGCACTTCGCGCGTGCGGTTCGACGTCATCACGACGAGCGGCGGCTGCTCCGCGCGGACCGTGCCATATTCGGGAATCGATACCTGGAAGTCCGAGAGCAGTTCCAGCAGAAAGGCTTCGAACGGTTCGTCGGCGCGGTCTATCTCGTCGATCAGCAACACGCGCCGTGCGCCGGGATGATTTTCGTCCGGCATCAGCGCTTGCAGTAGCGGGCGCTTCAGCAGGAATTCGCCGCGATACAAGGTGTCGTTGTCGGGATGCTCGCCGGCGGCTTCGGCCAGACGCAGCGCCATGATCTGGCGCGGATAGTCCCATTCGTAGAGCGCGCTCGCCGTGTCGAGGCCTTCGTAACATTGCAGACGCAACATCGAGGTGCCGAGCATGCCTGCCGCTGCCTTGGCCAGCTCGGTCTTGCCGACGCCCGGCTCGCCTTCGACGAACAGCGGCCGTTCCATGCGCAGCGCGAGGTAGAGCGCGGTCGCCAGTTCGCGGCTGGCGAAATAGCGCTGGGCGGCGAGTTGGGCGAGGGTGTCGTCGATTGAAGCGGGCTGCATGGTGGTCCTGAGTCTGCGCAATGAAGCGATGCCAATGAAGCGAGGCGTCGGCGGCGCACGTGAGCGAAGGCGGCTGACGTGCCCGCGCGGGCACGGGTCGCATCAGCCGCGAACGGCGAGGAAAAGCTAAGCGTTCGCCTTCGTCACCGCGCGTGCCGCCAGTACCGGAATCAGATGCGCGCGATATTCGGCGCTCGCGTGCATGTCCGTGTTCAGGTCGGCGCCCGACACCGTCACCGCGCGTGCGGCTTCGGGCGCGAAGTTCGCCGACAACGCGCTTTCCAGCTCCGGTACACGAAACACCGACGCCGCCGCGCCCGTCACCGCAACGCGCACGCCAGTCGCGAACTTCGCGACGAACACGCCGACCAACGCGAAGTGCGAAGCCGGATTGCGGAATTTCTCGTACGCGGCGCGCTCCGGCACCGGAAACTCAACGGCGACGATCAGCTCGTCGGGCGCCAACGCCGTCTCATACATGCCGACGAAAAAATCGCTCGACGTAATGCGCCGCCGGTCCGTGACGATAGTCGCGTCCAGCGCCATTGCCGCGGCCGGATAACAGGCGGCCGGGTCGTTGTTCGCGAGCGAGCCGCCGATCGTGCCGAGCGCGCGCACCTGGCGATCGCCGATATGCGCGGCGAGATCCGCGAGCGCCGGCGATACGCGCCGCAGTTCCGCGTGATCCGCGACATCGGCATGACACACGGCTGCGCCGATCGTCACCGTTTTTCCGTCGACCGTGATCGACTTGAGCGCCGGAATACGCGTCACGTCGATCAGTTGCGACGGCTGCGCGAGACGCAGCCGCATGGTGGGCAAAAGGCTTTGGCCGCCGGCCAGAAACTTCGCGTCGCTGTCGGCGGTGAGGAGGGCGGCGGCCGCTGTGGGATCCGTCGCGCGTTGATACTCGAATGAATACATGTCGAATGCTCCGCTCAGGATCTCAATGGGGTTGCTTGGCCGCGTGAATCGCGGACCACACGCGATGCGGCGTGGCCGGCATTTGCAGGTCGGTCACGCCGGC
>DASWPR010000317.1:0-4286 GCA_036398455.1 Dokdonella sp. | reverse complement strand
GCGCTGCTGGCGCAGTTCGACGCGCTGGCGCAGCGCCGTTTCGCCGCGGGCGACATCCCCCAGCTCGAACGCGACCTCGCCGAACTCGCCCTGCAGGAAGCGCACGCCCAACAAGCCGGACTTCTGGCGGACCAGGCCAAGGCACGCCAGACCTTCGCCACAGTCAGCCGCGATGACGCGCCGACCCTGCAACTGCCTCTCGCTTTGCCGCCCGCGGCCGCCGTGCCGCTCGCGCCATCGACCATCGAGGCGCTGCCGGCATTGCGGCAAGCCGCGGCCGACGTCGATGCCGCCGATGCGAGGATCATCGTGGCCGAACGCGACCGCCATCCCGATCCGACCATCAGCCTGATCGGAGGGCGCGTCACCAACGGCCCGGTCAGCGACAAGGTCGTCGGCATCAATGTGCGCATCCCGCTGTTCGTGCGCAACGACTACAGCGCGGAAGTCGCTGCCACGCGCGCCAGCGCCGACGAAGCGGCGGCCGGCTTGCGCGACCGGCGCTTGCAGGCCATGGCCGAGGCCGAACGCGCCGGCACCAGCTACAACGCACTGCGCGACGCGTGGCAAGCGTGGAAACAGAGCCGTGCGGCTCGCGCCGACGATCGCGCGGCGCTGCTGCAGCGGTTGTGGGAGGCCGGCGAGCTCAGCACTGCCGACTACCTCGTCCAGCTGAAGCAAAGCATCGATACCGAACTTGCCGCGAGCCAACTGCGCGCCCGCGCGTGGCAGGCCTTCGCCGACTGGCTCGGCGCATCCGGCGACCTCGATCGCTGGCTCGGCCTCGACGGCAGCGCGCAATGAACCTGAAGGATCCCACCATGAAGATCAGCTGGCTGTTCGCTGCGTTGCTCTGCACTCCCCTGTGCCTTGCCGCCGCGGAAACAAAACAAAGCCCTGCGCGCGAGCACGCCGATGAAAGTCCGCTCGTGCTCGACGCCGCCGCGCAGAAGCGGCTGGGCATCGTTACCGCCGTGGTCGAGCAACATGCGCTCGAGCACGAAATTCGCGCGCCCGGCGAGGTGAAATCCAATGCCTACGCCAGTGCGCTGGTATCGCCACGCATTCCGGCGCAGGTCGTGCGCCGCCACGCCCGGCTCGGCGATCAGGTCAAGGCAGGGCAAGCCCTGGTGAGCTTGTCCAGCGTGGAGGTTGCAGAAGCCCAGGGCGTGCTGATCGTGAGCGAGCGCGAATGGCAGCGGGTGCAGTCGCTCGGCGCCGAGGCGGTATCGGCGAAGCGTCATACCGAGGCGCAAGTCGCACGCGATCAGGCGCGCGCAAGGCTGCGCGCCTACGGTATCGGCGATGGCGAGATCGCCGCGCTGCTGAAACAGGGCTCGGCCCGCGCCACGGGCGAATTCACCTTGACGGCGCCGCAGTCCGGCCGCGTCAGCGCCGACGACTTCGTCATCGGCGAACGCATCGAACCGGGCAAGCCGCTGTTCGCACTGAATGACGAGAGCACGGTCTGGGTGGAAGCCCAGCTCGCGCCCGATGCGGTCGAGCGCGTGCGCGCGGGCGCCGCGGCGCGCGTACAGGCGCATGGGCAGTCGCTGCCCGGAAAAGTCGTCCAGCTTTCGCATCGCACCGTGGAAGGATCGCGCACCACGCCGGTGCGCATCGAAGTAGCCAATCCAGGCGACCTGCTGCACGCCGGCGAATTCGTCGAAGCGTATATCGCGAGCGCCGGTGCGACGACCTCGCTCGCGATCCCGAGCGCCGCGATCACGCAGTTGCAAGGACAGGCGAGCGTATTCAAGGCCAGCGCCGCAGGCGGCTTCGACATCGCTCCGATCGCCGTCGGCGAAACCCGCGGCGGATTGACCGTGGTCGCGCAGGGACTTGCCGCCGGCGAGGTCATCGTCGTCGACGGCGTCTATGCGCTGAAGGCACGTCTGCTGAAATCGCAGCTGGGAGAAGGTCATGCGGATTGACGTGCTGCTGCAAACGCGTGGAGGCAGCCCATGCTGAATCGCCTGGTCGAACTCTCGCTGCGCTACAAGGTGCTGGTGCTGATCGTCTCCGCCGTCGTCGCCTTGCTCGGCTACCGGGCGATCCGCAATGTTCCGATCGATGCCTTTCCGGACGTGACGCCGGTGCAGGTGAATATCTACACCGAATCGCCCGGTCTCGCCGCCGAGGATGTCGAGCAGCTGCTGACGTTCCCGGTCGAGTCGGCCATGGCCGGCCTGCCCCGCGTGCAGGAGATCCGCTCGGTCAGTTTGTTCGGGCTTTCCTATGTCTCGGTGTATTTCACCGACGCCATGGACATTTACTTCGCCCGCCAGCTCGTCAACGAACGCCTGCAGGAAGTCGGCGACCGCCTGCCGGCCGGCTACGGCAAACCCGAAATGGGACCCAACACGTCCGGCCTCGGCCAGGTGTTCTGGTACACGGTCGAGCGCAGCGACGAAAAATTGAAGGAACGCATCACCGACATGGACCTGCGCACGCTGCAGGACTGGACCGTGCGGCTGATCCTGCGCACCGCGCCCGGCGTCGACGACGTGTCGTCGTGGGGCGGCGGCGAGCGCCAGTTCCAGGTGCGCATCGACCCGTTGAAGCTGATCGAGCACCAGCTCGGCTTCAAGGACGTGATGGCGGCGCTGCAGGCGAACAACGCGCAGGTCGGCGGCAATTTCATCGACGTCGGCCGCGAGCAATTCCTCGTGCGCGGCCTGGGTCTGGTCAAGGACGCCGGGGATATCGGCCGCATCGTGCTGAAGAGCACGGACGGTACGCCGGTCTACGTGCGCGACGTCGCCGAGATCGTGCAGGCGGCCGCGCCGCGTTTCGGCGCGGTCACTCGCGATGGCGAAGAGGTCGTGCTCGGCATGGCGCTCGCGCGCATCGGCGAGAACGCGAAGAGCGTCGTCGATGCGGTCGAGGCCAGGCTCGCCACCGCGCGCGCCGCGCTGCCCGAGGGCGTCGTGCTGAAACCAGTCTACGAACGGACCGACCTGGTCGACCAGGCCGTCGGCACCGCCGTGCGTGCCTTGATCGAAGGATCGCTGCTGGTCGCGCTGATCCTGTTCCTCTTCCTCGGCGAACTGCGCTCGGCGGTGGTCGTGATCGTCGCGCTGCCGATGGCGATGCTGATCGCGTTCATCGGCATGGGCGAAGCCGGCCTTTCGGCCAACCTGATGTCGCTGGCAGGCCTCGCGATCGGCATCGGCATGATGGTCGACGGCGCCGTGGTGATGGTCGAGAACGCGTTCCGCCTGATGGCCGAGCGGCGCGCGCGCGGCGAAACCGTCGATCGCACGGCGGCCGTCCTCAGCGCAGCGCGCGAAGTCGCGCAGCCGATCGCGTTCGCGATCCTGATCATCATCGTGGTGTTCCTGCCGCTGTTCAGCCTCGAAGGTATCGAAGGCAAGATGTTCAAGCCGATGGCGTTCAACATCGGCTTCGCGATGGGCGGTTCGCTGCTGCTGGCGCTGACGCTGATCCCCGTGCTCGCCGCGCTCATCCTGAAACCGAAGGAAGAGAAGGACACCTGGCTGGTGGCCCGCCTGAAGCGCCTTTACCGTCCCTTGCTCGAGCGCGCGCTGGCGCACAAGCGCCTGACGCTGGCGGTCGCGGGCGCGGCACTCGCCCTGGCGCTCGCGATGTTTCCGTTCCTCGGCAAGGAGTTCATGCCGCAGCTGCAGGAAGGCTCGATCATGTGGCGCGTGACGTCGATTCCGTCGACCTCGCTCGACGAATCGATCGACGTGTCGAAGCGCATTTCCGCGGCATTCAAGCAGTTTCCGGAAGTCGAGACGACGCTGGCGATGATCGGCCGCGCCGAGAAAGGCGAGACCGCCGACGTCAACTACATGGAAATCTACACGGCGCTGAAGCCGGCACGGGAATGGAAGACCGGACGCTCGATCAGGCAGCTCGACGAGGCGATGCTGGAAACCCTCGGCAAGGTCGTGCCGAATACGGTGCCGAGCTTCACCCAGCCCATCCAGATGCGCGTCGAGGAACTGATCTCCGGCGTTCGCGCGGCGCTGGCGCTCAAGCTGTATGGGGAGGATCTGGCCGAACTCGATCGCCAGAGCCAGGCGATCAAGCTCGTTCTCGCCAAGGTCGCCGGAGTGGCCGACCTTTCGCTGGAAGCGAACATCGGCAAGCCGCAGATCAGGATCGAAGTCGACCGCGAGGCGCTCGCGCGCTATGGCCTCAACGCCGACGACGTGCTCACCCTGGTGCGCAACGGCATCGGCGGCGAACCCGTGTCGACCTTGCTCGATGGCGTCAAGCGCTTCGATATCGCCGTGCGCCTGGACGATGCCTCCAAG
>DASWPR010000316.1:0-2568 GCA_036398455.1 Dokdonella sp. | reverse complement strand
TGGCGCGACTTCGCATCGAGATCGTCCCATTCCTCTTCCGGCGGGATGTTCTGCTCGATCAGGAACACCTGCTCGCGCACCGCGCGCAAGGCCGCCAGATCGAGCTCCCAGGTCGCCGGTTCCACACTGAAGTCTTCGGGGATCATGCCGCGCTCCGCCTGCGTGGCGCACGTGCCAGCGCAAGGTGGCCGGCAGCGATCAGCGCGCGCAGGACCGCACGATCGCCCGCGCCGGCCGGACTCGCGGCCAGCGCGAACTCCGATTGTGCAGCGACCAGCCGCGCCAGGCGAACCGAGCATGCATGGGCGTCGCCGGAGACGAACAGCACGGCGTTGCGGCCTTCGCGCGTCCACGCGCAGCGCGACCAGGGATTGCGCCGGACGCGTGCGTTCTGCTCGATGGCGCGCGCGAAGGCGGCATCGCCGGGCGGCCGCGGATGCGCTGCGACGATGTGCGCGCTGCGATAGCGCGTGATGAAACGGCCGAACCACGTACGAAACTGCAGCGAATCGAGCGCCCCCGGACAGCCGTCGAGGTTTCGCATGCCCTCCTGCTTTTGGCGCTCCTGCTGTTGCGAGTTCGCATCAGGTCGATTTCGAAGCGCGGAGCTGGATTCCGGCTTTTGCCGGGATGACGATGGGGAGGGGGCGGCCTGATGCGGCCAGCGGAACCACGGCATCGCCGCCATCACGCGCTCGATCGCCATATCGTCGATCTCGCCGTCGCCGCGCGACGGCAGCAGGTCCGGATCGGTCAGGCGCGCGGTCTCCGGAATGCTCTCGGCCAGGGTTTCCGCGAAATCGACCAGCAGCTCCGCCTGCGAGGGCGCGCGCATGCCGATCGAATAGGTCATGCAGGCGCCGAGCGCGACGCCGTGATGCGGCACGCCAGGCGGCAGGTAGAGCATGTCGCCGGGGTCCAGCACCCATTCGTGCGTCGGCGCGAATTCGCGCAGGAGCCGCAGGTCGCTGTCGTCCCTGTAGGCGAGTCCCTCGCAAGAGCCCGCAGATCCTTGTGCGGACTTTTCAATACCAGCACGAGCATCGATCTGCCAGCGACGACGGCCGAGTCCCTGCAGCAGGAACACGTCGTACTGGTCGACGTGCGCGCCGACCGAGCCGCCGTCTTCCGCGTAGCTGATCATCACGTCGTCGATGCGCCAGCTCGGCAGGAAATCGAACCGCTGCAGCAGCGCGGCGACATCGGCGTCCCATTTGTCGACGTCCTGCACGAGCAGGGTCCAATGGGTTTTCGGCAGCGTCGCGAAATCGGATTCGGCGAACGGGCCGTTGCGCAGGATCCAGCGCTGGGCCGCGGCGGGCACATCCATTCCTTTGTCGACGTGAGTCCCGCGAACGCGCGAATCGCTCTGCGGCGATGCAAGCCGGTTGTCCGTCGCGGCGGCGTGGACGATGGAGTCCCGCTTTCGCGCGAATGGTGTCTTCGCGGCAGCGGGCATCGATTCGGTGAGGACGATGCGCGCCAGCGCGAGTTCTTCGCAGGCGAGGCCGGCCAGATCGTCCGGCGCCACCGGATTGCTGAAATGCGCGAATGCGCCGCGGATCAGCAGCGGACGCTTCTGCCAGTAGTCGCGCAGGAAGCGCGCCGGCGGCATGCCGAGCATCCGTTTCGCTTCTGCACGAACTTCGATCGGAGGCGCCATCGGACTGCTCAGATCGCCTTCGCGAGCGCGCTGGCGAGGCCGCTGTACGAAGCGGGCGTCAGTTCCAGCAGGCGCTGGCGGGCTGCTTGCGGCAAGTCGAGGCCGGTGACGAATTCGAGCAGCGCCGCGCGCGTGATG
Source organism: Dokdonella sp. (assembly GCA_036398455.1). Classification (GTDB taxonomy): domain Bacteria; phylum Pseudomonadota; class Gammaproteobacteria; order Xanthomonadales; family Rhodanobacteraceae; genus Dokdonella_A. Next base: position 767 of record DASWPR010000316.1, on the reverse strand, counting down.
CCCTGGCCGCGCGTGAGCGCCTTGAGCTGTTCGTAGGGTTCGGGCAGGCCGTAGCGGCGCATCACGGTCTGCACCGCTTCGGCCAGCACTTCCCAGCTGGCGTCGAGGTCGGCGGCGAGGCGTTCCGGCGCGGCGTTGAGCTTGTCGAGGCCGCGCAGCAGCGCATCGAGTGCGATCTGCGTATGGCCGAACGCGGTGCCGAGCGCGCGCAGCACGGTCGAATCGGTGAGGTCGCGCTGCCAGCGTGAAATAGGCAACTTTTCTGCAAAGTGCGCAAACAGCGCATTGGCGAGGCCGAAATTGCCCTCGGCATTCTCGAAATCGATCGGGTTGACCTTGTGCGGCATGGTCGACGATCCGACTTCGCCGGCCTTCAGTGACTGGCGGAAATAGCCGAGCGAGATGTAGCCCCAGACGTCGCGCGACCAGTCGATCAGGATCGTGTTGACGCGGCGCACGGCGTCGCCGAGTTCGGCGATGAAATCGTGCGGCTCGATCTGCGTGGTGTAGGGGTTCCAGGCAAGTCCGAGCCTTTCGACGAAGCGCCGCGAGAATGCCGGCCAGTCGACCTCGGGATAGGCGACCACGTGAGCGTTGTAGTTGCCGACGGCACCGTTGATCTTGCCGCTGATCTCGACCGCGGCGATCTGCCGGCGCTGCCGGTCCAGGCGCGCGACGACGTTGGCGATTTCCTTGCCGAGCGTGGTGGGTGAAGCGGTCTGGCCGTGCGTGCGCGACAGCATCGGCTGCGCCGCATGCGCATGCGC
>DASWPR010000315.1:0-4076 GCA_036398455.1 Dokdonella sp. | reverse complement strand
GGGTGGCGTGGAAGGTGCCCTGCTGGCCGGTGAAGCCCTGCACGATGACCTTGGTGTTCTTGTTGACCAAAACGCTCATGGGATTGTCCTTGGAATTCGTTTTCGCCGGTCCCTGCCCTGCCGTCATTCCCGCGAATGCGGGAATCCATCGTGCTTGGCTTCAATGGATGCCCGCATTCGCGGGCATGACGCCGGGAGGGCCTGAAAGCTGCCGGCGACGGATGACTTGATCAGGCGGCCTTGACCGACGCGACGGCTTTCTGAGCCGCATCGTTGAGATCGTCCGCGGGCGTGATCGCGAGACCGGAGTTGGCGAGCAGCTCGCGTCCTTTTTCCACATTGGTGCCTTGCAGGCGCACGATCACCGGAATCTTCAGGCCGACTTCCTTGACCGCGGCGATGATGCCCTCGGCGATCAGGTCGCAGCGCACGATGCCGCCGAAGATGTTGACCAGGATCGCCTGCACCTTGTCCGAAGACAGGATCAGCTTGAATGCCTCGGTGACCCGCTCCTTGGTCGCGCCGCCGCCGACGTCGAGGAAGTTGGCCGGCTCGCCGCCGGCCAGCTTGATCACGTCCATCGTCGCCATCGCGAGTCCGGCGCCGTTGACCATGCAGCCGATGTTGCCGTCCATCGTCACGTAGTTGAGATTGTGCTGGACCGCCGCCGCTTCGGCCGCATCTTCCTGGCTGAGGTCGCGCATCGCGGCCAGCTTGGGGTGGCGGAATTCCGCGTTGTCGTCGGAATTGACCTTGCCATCGAGCGCCATCAGGTCGCCGGAAGCCACCACCGCGAGCGGATTGAGCTCGACTAGGGCGAGATCCTGCTCGTTGAACAGCTTGTACAGGCCCAGCATGATCTTGGTCAGCTGGTTCGCCTGCTTCGCGTTGAGGCCCATGTCGAACGCCAGGCGGCGGCACTCGTACGGCTGCAGGCCTTCGACGAAATTCACTTCGATCGTGTGAATGTCTTCCGGCGTCTCGCGCGCGACCTGCTCGATGTCGACGCCGCCCTGCGCCGAGGCGATGAAGGACACCGCCTTGCTGTCGCGATCGACCAGGATCGACAGGTACAGCTCCTTGACGATGTCGCTGGCGTCGGTGACCAGCACCAGGTTGACCGGCAATGCGCGGCCGCCGGACTGGTAGGTTTCCATCTTCTTGCCGAGCATGCCGGCCGCAGCGGCCTTGACGTCGTCGAACGACTTGCAGAACTTGACGCCGCCGGCCTTGCCGCGGCCGCCGGCATGGATCTGCGCCTTGACCATCCATTGCTCGCCGCCGAGCGCCTTGGCGGCCTCGACGGCCTCTTCGGGTGTCGACGCGATCTTGCCGGGCGGCACCGCAATGCCGTACTCGGCGAACAATTCCTTGGCTTGGTATTCGTGGAAATTCATGCAGGCACCTTGGCGTGGGGACGCGCGAAGGCGGCGCAGGCAACGCGCCGCAGCAGCGCAATCCGGAGGGCGGCGGCGCGATGCCGGCCGCGAACGGGCGCCTATTCTCGGGGAACGCCGGTGCGAAATCAAAACAAGCCGGTCGCGCGGCCATCTGCACGCGCGCCATGAAATTGCAACATGTCCATGTCGTCCGGCACGGCGCGACGGGCTCGGAGCCGCTAGTAGAATCGACCGTCAGAACCGGCGCAGCCCCACGGATCACCCATGCCGCAAGCCCGATTTCCGCTTCGCCTGTTCTTTTTCGCCGCCGTCGCGATCGGCGCCGCCCTGCTGCTCGGGCTCGTGGTGGCGACCTTGAACAGCCTGCTCGAGTTCTACCAGCGCCTGGCCGCGATGCCGCTGTGGCTGCGCCTGCCGCTGGTCCTGGCCGGCGCGCTGGCGCTCGGCGCGCTCGGCTGGCTGCTCTGGCGCATCGCGCGACCGGCCGGCAAGGGCTCGCTGAAAGCACCGATTCCGGTCTCGCGCACCGAGGTCGACGCGCGCATCGGGCTGCTGCGTGAACGCAAGGCGGAAACCGCCGCGCTCGAGGCGGAACTGGTCGAACTCGATCGCCGCCGCGGCAGCGGCGAGGTCTATGTCGCGCTGTTCGGTGAAATCTCGACCGGCAAATCCAGCCTGATCCGTGCGCTCGCGCCCGATGCCGCGCCCGACATCGATGTGCGCGGCGGCACCACGCGCTCGGTCGCGCATCATCGCGGTGAACTGCGCGACGGCCGCGAGCTGATCCTGGCCGACGTGCCCGGCAGCGCCGAAGTCGACGGCAGGGTGCACGAACAGCTCGCCCGCGACGAAGCCCTGCGCGCGCACGCGGTCGTCTATCTCACCGCAGCGGACCTCACCCGCGCGCAGGATGCCGAACTGCGCTGGCTGGCGAGTTTCGGCAAGCCACTGGTGCTGGCCTTGAACAAGGCCGACCTCTACGACGACAGCGAACGCGCCGCGCTGCTGCAGCGTTTCACGCAGCGCTACGCAGAGCGGGCACGCGCAATCGTCGCGATCAGCGCCGGCGGCAGCGAGCGCTACCAGCGTACGCTCGCGGACGGGCGGCGCGAGAACGTCGAACGCGAACGCACTCCCGAGATCGCCGCCCTGCTCGACGCACTGGCCGACGTCACCCGCGCCGGCGCCGACGGCCTGGAAGCAGCACGCGAAGCCGCGGTGCTCGCCGAGGTCGGCCGTCGCGGCGACGAACTCGCGCGCGCGACGGCGGCGCGCGAGTCGGCCGAGACGGTGACCAAGTACACGCGGCGCGCAATCGTCGGCGCAATGGCCGCGGTCGCCCCCGGCAGCGACATCCTGATCCAGGGCGCACTCGGCACCGCGCTGGTGCGCGAACTGGCGCGCATCCACGGCGTGCCGGTGCGCGAACTGGATGCCGAGGCCCTGCTCTCGCGCATCGGTCTGACCGTGCGCAACACCACGGCAATCGTCCTGGCGATCGCCGGCAACGCGCTGAAGGCGTTTCCCGGTCTCGGTACGCTCGGCGGCGGCGTGCTGCATGCAATCGCCTATGGCCTGGTGTTCGACAGCCTCGGCCACGCACTCGCAGCGACCCTGGCCGAGCATTCGACGCTGGACGCCGCCGATGTCGAGACGCGCGTACGCGCCCTGCTGGCCGAACCGGCGCGCGAGCGCGTCGAACGCGTCGCGCGCATCGCACTCGAAGCAGCGCGCAACGGCGCACACGACAGCACATCGCGGTGACAATTCCGGGAAACATCGTTCACGCGGCGGCGGTAGCGCGGAAGGTCGGTTTTTGCCAAGCTGAGAGTCATGCGACGCGCTGAAAAAACGACCCGGCTGCCTTTGCCCTGCCACTCGGATTGCACGAGTGCGCGAAGGTCGATGCGCGCGAGCAGGTTCAGCCCTCTCCTGCCCAGGCTCCTGCGTTGGCGGAGAGGGAGTAGAGGCGCGCTGCTTGCCCTGCTCGCAGCGCTTCCGGCTTTCGCCTTTGCCGCTCCCGACACCTACCGCTTCGATCCCGTCCACACGCAAGTCTGGTTCAGCACCGATCATCAGCATTTCTCGCATCCGCTCGGCCGCCTGCGCGTGAAGGACGGCTGGTTCCAGTTCGATCCGAAGGACTGGAGCGCCAGCCGCGTCGACGTGACGATCGACCTCGCGGCCGCCGACATGGGCGACGAGAAATGGAGCACGATGGTCAAGTCCGGCCCGTTCCTCGACGTCGAGCGCCGGCCGAGCGCGCGCTATATCAGCAGCAGCGTCGAGAAGAAGACCGATACCGCCGGCGTCATTCACGGCGATCTGTATTTTCGCGGCGAGAAGAAACCGATCGATGTCGCCTTCACGCTCAACCGCGTCGCCACCGATCCGTATCTGTTCAAGCAGAAGGCCGGCTTCTCGGCGACGGCGACGCTGCAGCGCTCGGCCTTCGGCATGAAGCGCTATGCCGAGGTCGTCGGCGAGAACATCGAGCTGCGTTTCGAAATCGAAGGCATCCGCGATGGCGATGCCGCCAAATCCAGCGAACGGGAAGGAAAAGATGGCGCTGAAAAGTGATGCGACGCATTGGGGCAGCCTCGCCAAGTTCTTCCACTGGACGGTGGTGGTGCTGATCCTTGCGCAGGCGATCATCGGGCTGGTCATGGTCGAATT
>DASWPR010000314.1:0-9548 GCA_036398455.1 Dokdonella sp. | reverse complement strand
CTACAGCGTGGAAGGGCTCAAGATCTGGGCGGGCGGCAAGGCGCAGAAGTTCTATCTCTCTTCCGCCGCCCCGGATGGCAGCGTGCCGAGCGACCGCACGTTCAATGACGTCTCCGGAGAAGTCGGCGCCTCGTTCAGCAGCGGTCCGTTCGGCTTTCTGGCCAACGTGCAGTACGGCAAAGGCATCGGCATCCTGTCCGATGGCGACCAGGGCGCCACCAAGGGCTTCAACTATCTGGTGCAGGGCAGCTACAAGTTGACCGACAAGCTTAAGTTCGGCCTGAACTACGGCAAGAGCCAGAACAAGGACAACGACTTCTACAACGACCTCTACAACCTCTCGTTCAAGTCGAACGACAACGTCACCGGCGGTCTCTACTACCAGCTGACCAAGAGCGTGACGCTGGCCGCCGAACTGGTGAAGCTGCAGTCGAAGGACTACCTCGGCAACACCGCCAAGCAGTACGGCGGCGATATCGGCGGCATCATCTTCTTCTGATCGCGGCATTCGCAGAAAAACCGTTGCGCCCCGAACCCAACCCACGCACCGACCGCCCAACGTCGGCCGGTGCGTGGGATTGGACCGGCACCCTCCCGCCGGGCGCGCGTTCCGATTCCGACTGATCGTCTATGATCGAGGCCGCCTTCCGCGCCTGCGATCGCCCATGCCCGACCGCGTCAACGACACCCTGCGCCGCATCCTCACCGCGCGCGTCTACGACGTGGCGCGCGAGAGCGAACTCGATTTCGCCGCACACCTTTCCGGCCGGCTCGGCAACCGCGTCTACCTGAAACGCGAGGACAACCAGCCGGTGTTCTCGTTCAAGCTGCGCGGCGCCTACAACAAGATGGCGCAGCTCTCGCAGGAACAGCTCGCACGCGGCGTCTTCGCAGCCTCCGCCGGCAATCATGCGCAAGGCGTCGCGCTGGCGGCGCGCAGGCTCGGCACGCGCGCGGTCATCGTGATGCCGGTGACCACGCCCGCCGTGAAGATCGACGCGGTGCGCGCGCACGGCGGCGATGCGGTCGAGATCGTGCTCAGCGGCGATTCCTATAGCGACGCCTATCGCGAAGCGATGTTCATCGGCGAGGCGCGCGGCCTCACCCTGGTGCACCCGTTCGACGACGCCGACGTGATCGCCGGGCAAGGTACGGTCGCGATGGAGATCCTGCGCCAGCACCAGGCACCGATCCATGCGATCTTCGTGCCGGTCGGTGGCGGCGGCCTGATCGCCGGCATCGCCGCGTATGTGAAAGCAGTACGGCCCGAGATCCGCGTGATCGGCGTGCAGACCGAGGATTCCGATGCGATGGCGCGTTCGCTCGAACGCGGCGAGCGGGTCGAACTGGCCGAAGTCGGACTGTTCTCGGACGGCACTGCGGTCAAGCTCGTCGGTGCCCAAACGTTCGCGATCTGCCGCGAGCATGTGGATGAAATCCTGCGCGTCGACACCGACGCGCTCTGCGCCGCGATCAAGGATGTCTACGCCGACACGCGCAGCACGCTGGAGCCTGCCGGCGCGCTCGCGGTCGCCGGTGCGAAAGCCTACGTCGAGCGCGAACGTATCGCCGGCGAGACCCTGGTCGCGATCGCCAGCGGCGCCAACCTCAATTTCGACCGCCTGCGTTTCGTCGCCGAACGCGCCGAGGTCGGCGAGGCGCGCGAGGCGCTGTTCGCGGTCACGATTCCGGAGGAGCGCGGCAGCTTCCGCCGCTTCTGCGCACTGCTCGGCGCGCGCAGCATCACCGAATTCAGCTACCGCATCGGCGATCCGGCGAGCGCGCGCCTGTTCGTCGGCGTGCAGACGAAAAGCGCGGGCGAGAATGCCGACATCGCGCGCGACTTCACGCAGGGCGGCTTCGACGTGCTCGACCTCACCCACGACGAGCTGGCGAAACTGCACCTGCGCCACATGATCGGCGGGCGCTCGGCCCTGGCCGAGCACGAGTTGCTGTACCGCTTCGATTTTCCCGAACGACCCGGCGCGCTCGCACGCTTTCTCGCAGCGCTCGATCCCGCCTGGAACATCAGCCTGTTCCACTACCGCAACCATGGCGCCGACTACGGCCGCATCCTGGTCGGCATCCAGGTGCCGGATGCGGACCACGGCGCATTCGCTACGTTCCTCGCACGCCTCGGCTACGCCTGGCGCGACGAGAGCGACAATCCGGCCTATCGGCTGCTCCTGCGCGCTTGACGACGGAGGCAGCGCAGTCGTCGTCGGCACAGCGGGCCGGCTTTTCCCGCACCGCGCTCGCACGAGCAGGTGCACGCCGGCATCCTTGATGCGCTACGTAAGACCGGCATCCCGATCGACAGCAGCGGCCGGCTTGCATGCACGCTTCTTGATTGGGGACACCGATGTCACCGCTGCCTCATGCCGAGATCGCGAGCCGCTCGCTGCGGTAGATGCGCGCGGTGAGCGCGAAGACGAGCAGCGCGGCGACCGCGGTGCAGGCGAAGCACAAGGCGAGTTCGCGCATCGCCACCGCATCGCCGCGCAGGAGCCGCGTGACCGCGATCTGCTGGCCCATCAAGGGCACCGCGTACATCCACGTCTGCGTCTTCAGCGGAAACATCGACAGCATCAGCGTCGGGATCACCGGTACGAACATCAGCAGCGAGAGATAGGTCTGCGCCTCGCGGAAACTTTTCGCGAAGGCAGCCGCGAGTGTCTGCAGGGTCGCCAGCAGGAAGACCAGCGGCAGCATCGCCAGCAGGGTCAGCACCGCGAAGCGAGGACCGATTTCCAGGCTCATGCCGAGCTTCTCGGTCGGCAGGAACTGGCCGGCAATCGAGAACGCGACGATGCTGATCAGCAGGGTCGTCAACGCGAAGGTGCAGGTCGCGGCGAGCTTGCCGGCGAGGATCTGGCTGCGCGAGACCGGATTGACCAGCAGAGGCTCCAGCGATTGCCGTTCGCGCTCGCCGGCCGTCGTGTCGATCGCCAGCGCCATGCCGCCGACGAACACGCCGAGGATGAAGAAGTACGGCAGCATGCCGAACATCGTGCCGCTGCGGGACTGCGCGGTCGACTGGTCGCGATCGGCGACGGCGAGCGGACGAATCACATCCGGCGAGAGTCCACGCGCGACCAGCCGCAGCGCGCCGGTGCGCTGACCGTAGTTTTCCAGCAGCGCACGCAGGCGCCCGACCGAGCCCTGCGCGTCGCGCTGCGACTGGTCGTAGATCAGCTCGACCTGCGCCGGCTCGCCCTTGTTCCAGGCCTGCGCATAGGTCGGTGGAATGCGCAGCACCACATCGGCATCGGTGTCGCGCACCGCGCGCTCGGGGTCGTCCGGCGCCGGCTTGATCTCGACGCCGTGCTGCTTCAGCGCATCGATCAGATTCGGCGCGCGCTCGGCGCCGATCACCGGCAGCGGCAGCGGCTTGTCGGCCTTCTCGATCTCGCGCGTGACCGCCGTATTGATGATCAGCACGAACACCAGCGGCGCGAACAACGGCCCGGTCAACAACGTGTTGATGATCGTGCGGCGGTCGCGCAGGTTCTCGCGCACTTCCTTCCAGAACACGGTGAAGGCGGATTTCATGCGAGGGCTCCATGATTGCGTCGGGCTCTCGCGGACATTGGCTGTGCACTGCCGCCGATGGGCGCCGCTTCGATAGTCGACGCGGTCTCTGCGCGAGTGCGCGTCGTCATTCCCATGGCGTCGTCCCGGCCCGTCGCCGCGCCCGCTGCCGTCATTCCCGCGAAAGCGAAAATCCCCATTGCTCCGGCGCCACGGGCGCGATGGCGATGAAAAGCACAGGGAATATCCGCACCCGCCGTGTGGGAGCGTTTCCTGCCGGCACGCGAATGACGGCGGCGTGCGCGCATGTCCAGCAAGCCACTCATGCCGCCAGCCCCTCTTCCGAACCGATGATCTTGACGAAGGCATCTTCCAGGCTCGCCTCGCCGGTCTGCGCGAGCAACTGCGCCGGCGTCTCGTCGGCGACGACGCGCCCGCGCGCGATCACCACGATGCGATCGCACAGCGCGCCGACCTCCTGCATGATGTGGCTGGAGAACAGCACGCAGCGTCCCTCGTCTTTCAGCTTGCGCATGAAGGTGCGCATCGCGCGCGTGGCCATCACGTCGAGGCCATTGGTCGGCTCGTCGAGGATCACGTTGCGCGGATCGTGGATCAGCGCGCGCGCGATCGCCGTCTTCACGCGCTGGCCCTGCGAGAAGCCTTCGGTGCGGCGTGCGGCGATGTCGGCCATGTCGAGCGCGTCGATCAGTTCGTCCGCGCGGCGCTTGCGCGTCGCCGCATCGAGCCCTTGCAGGCGGCCGAAATAGTCGATGTTCTCGCGCGCGGTCAGGCGCTTGTACAAGCCGCGTGCATCCGGCAGCACGCCGAGGCGGCGGCGGACGCCGAGCGGATCGACGGCCGCGTCGATGCCGTCGACGAGCACTTCGCCGCGCTCCGGCTTCATCAGGGTGTAGAGCATGCGCAGCGTGGTCGTCTTGCCGGCGCCGTTGGGCCCGAGCAGGCCGGTGATCTGGCCGTCGCGCGCGACGAACGAGACGCCGTCGACCGCCTTCACGGAGCCGAACGTCTTGTGCAGATCCCTCACTTCGATCATGGCGCAGCTCCATTGAAGTCGATGAAGGCCGGCGTCGCGCCGAAATCGGCGATGCAGCCGGCGTCGAGTTTCTTCACGTCGAGCGTGTCGACGAAGCGCTCGACCACCTTCGGCAGGCAGCCGCGCCCCATCACGCTGTGACCTTGTCCCTTGGCGACCAGCTGGCGCGCGTTCGGCAGCCCCTTCAGAATCGCTTCGCCATAACGCGGCGGCGTCACCGGGTCGAATTCGCCGGACAGGATCAGCACCGGCTTGTCGCTCTGCACCGGCACATGGAAATCGGCCGGGCGCTGGCCGCGCGGCCAGATCTCGCACTGGGCGCGCAGCACGCGCGAAAGTGCTTCGCCGAGCAGCAGCGAAGCATCCTGCGGGCGATCGCCCAGCAGATCGGCGTCCTCGGCGCAGATCACCGACAGCTGCATGCCGCTGCCGGCGATGTCGGACACTTCATCCGAGATGAGTTCGGCCTGGCCGACCAGCGGCGCGGTGTCGCCCTTCAGCGCGCGGTCGACGACCAGCGGCAGCAGCGCGCTCGTTTCCGGCGAGTAGGCGAACAGGCGCACCAGCGAGGCGAGACCGAATGCGCCGAGCGGCCTGGTTTCGCTGGCATAGGTGCGCGGGTGGCGCAGGGTCACGACCTGCGGCTTGGCGGCGAGCTGGTCGCGCAGGCGGTAGAGGCTGGCATACGGATCACCGAACGCCTTGCTGCAGGCCGGCGTGCGCGTGCAGTCGGCGAACTGCGCCTTCAGCGCCGCCTCGAGATTGCCGGCGAACTCCGAGCCGAGCACGAGTTCGTTCGGCGCCGGGCTGTCGAGCACGATGCTGCGCACGCCGTCCGGATAGCGACGCAGGTACTGCTGCGCGACGCGGGTGCCGTAGGAGACGCCGACCAGGTCGAACTGCGGCGCGCCGAGCGCCTGGCGCAGGGCTTCCAGATCGCGTACCGCTGCCGTGGTCGTGTACTGCGCCGGATCGGCGTTCCTGGATACCTCGTCGAGGCAGGCGCGCGTGGCGGTGCGGACCTTCGCGAAGTCGATCGTGTCGGAAGATTTCGCATCGTCGTCGTCGAGGTCCTGCTTGCACTCGAGCGGATGCGACGCGCCGGTGCCGCGCTGATCGAGCAAAAGAATATTGCGGTGCCGGAGCAGCGGCGCGAAACCGCCGGCCGCGCGCGGATAGACCGCGGTCGCCGCCTGGCCGGGACCGCCGGCCAGCAGCACCACCAGATCGCGTGCGGCGGCGGGCGCGTCGCTGCGGATCAGCGCCAGATGCAGATCGATCCTGCGTCCGCCGGGCTGGTCCCAGTTCTCGGGCACCTGGAACGGCGTGCAGAACGCCGAGGTCGTCGCTGCGGAATCGCGCTGGTCGAGTTCGCACGGCGAGAACGCCAGCGTGCCGAGCGTGAAGCCGCGCTCGCCGCTCTTCTGCACGAGCGCGGCGCCCTGCGTCGAGAGCGCGGTGTGCGATGCGTCCGGTGCGGGCCACAACCATCGCTTGCCGGCGAACGCGCCAAGTGCGATCACGACGACAGCGATGCGAAACAGCGTGCGTTTATTCATCGGCTCTGCTCTGCGGGATCGAAAATGGTTTCGATCGATTTACGGAAAAGACGCGCAATACGAAAAGCCAGCGGCAAGCTCGGCGCAAAACGGCCGGTCTCGATCGCATTGACGGTTTGCCGCGACACCGCCAGGTGTGCGGCGAGATCGCCTTGCGACCATGCCTTCGCTTCGCGCAGTTCGCGCAGGCGATTATTCATCGAGGATGCCGGCGTGTTCGCCATGACGCGCTGGAACCGCGCAGGCGAAGCGACGACCCGGGCCGGCCCGCCGGCATCGATGCCGCTGCGATGAGAGCGATGGGCGACCGCCGCTGCTTACAGCTGGAACTTTGCCGGTTTCGTGCGCGATGCCGGCGGCGAATGGACTCGACATGCGCTCCCTCGATGTAAAGCACGCTTGACACTCGGACTATACCTGCTTGCGTGCTCGTGTCAAACAAACTTGACATGCTCCCGCGCGTACGCGACGCATCTGTGACGCGCATCACACGCAGAGCGCAGCGCGTTATAAATAGACAATTAGCGATTTCCACTTTCACATTGATGAAGTCGTTCCTTGCCGTCGTGCGCACTGATCTGCCGAAAATCGATGCGAAAACGTCGATATCGGCATGCGCATTCGTTGGCATGCAGCGTGCGTATCCGTGGCCGGGTATTTCCACCCGATCAACCACCACGGGATTATTCGTGAATATCAAGACCGTCTTCACATTTGCGCTGCTCGCATTCGGCAGCATGGCCGCCACGTACGCCGCCGCCGCATCGACCACGACGAGTTTCAACGTGAAGATCACGATCACCAGCACCTGCACGGTCGACACGCCCGCAGCGACCGACGTGAACTTCGGCACGGTGGCATCCACCGCGACCAACGTCGCCAATGCCGGTGCGCTCAACGTCAACTGCACGAACAAGACGCCGTATGCGATCGCGCTCGACAACGGCCAGAATTTCGGCACCGGCCCGCTGCGCAGCATGAAGGGCGGCACCGGCACCGACCTGGTCGCCTATCAGCTGTATCAGGACACCAGCCACACGCTGCCGTGGGGCAGTACGGGCGGCGCCGGCGGCAATGTCTTTGCGGGCACCGGCAACGGCTCGGTACAGAACGTGCCGGTCTACGGCGTGGTGCCGAGCGCGAACTCGCCGGCCGGCTCCTACAACGACGTCGTCACGGCGACCCTGACCTACTGAGGTGCTGCGCATGCCCTGCTTGCGGATCGCCCGGCGAATGCTGTCGATGGCGTTGTTCGCCATCGCCGGCAGCGCAGGCGCGACCGGCCTGCAGGTTGCGCCGACGTCGCTCAACCTCGCCGCCAGCCAGAACGCCGACGGCATCTGGCTGAGCAACACCGGCAATACGTCGCTGCACGCGCAGGTGCGCGTCTACGAATGGACACAGGAAGCAGCGGCAGACCAGTTGAAGCCTTCGCACGGACTCGCCATCAGTCCGCCGATGCTCGAGCTCGCCGCCGGTGCGCGCCAGCTCGTGCGCGTGATCCGCGTCGGCGCGCCACCGGTCGGCAGCGAGGCGGCGTATCGCATCATCGTCGACGAACTGCCGATCGACGAACCCGCCAGCAGCCCAGCCCCCGATGCCACGCAAGCCGCCAGCGCGAGCAAGGGCGCGCTGACGTTCGTGCTGCGCTATTCGATCCCGGTGTTCGTCGCGCCCGGCGGCGATGCGGCGATCGCACCGAAGCTGAGCGCGACCCTGCGTCGCGACGAAGGCAAGCCGACGCTCGAAGTCGGCAACAGCGGCAGCATGCACGCGCAGCTCGGCAACCTGATCTTCGTCGATGCCGCCGGCAAGCGCCGCGAGCTGGTGCCCGGACTGCTCGGCTATGTGCTGCCGGGACAGACGATGCGCTGGCCGATCGATGCGCCGGACGGCGTGCTCGCGCAGGGCGGCAGCCTGCAATCGAGAATCAACGGTGAAGCGAGCGAACGCACGCTGGCGCCCGTCGATCCTGCTCGCTAGCGCCCTGGCGTGCTGCGCCATCGACACAGCGGCGCAAACGGACGTCTCGTCCGAGGGGAGCATCATCGCCGACGCGGATGAGTGGACGCTGGGCACCAGTCTCTACCTCGACGTCGCACTGAACGGCGTGGCGACGACGCGGCTGGCGCACTTCGACGAGCGCGCCGGCGAATTGTTCGTGCGTGCGTCGACACTGCACGCGCTCGGCTTCGTGGTGCCGCCTGAGGCCGGCGACCCGCTGCGCCTGGCGGGTTTGCCGGGCGTCAGCGTCGACTACGATGCCGCGCATCAGCACGTCGCGATCACGGCGCCGCTCAGTCTGCTCGATGTGAAGACCAAGCAGCTCAACGCCACCGAGCCGCCACCGCTCGAGGCCAGCAGTTCGCCCGGACTGCTGCTCGACTACGATCTCTATGCGACGGCGGGAAGCGGTGCCGGCAGCATTGCGGCAAGCACCGAACTGCGCGCGTTCGCCGGTGGCGCCGGCGTGTTCGACAGCACCGCGATCACTCGCTACTACCGGTTGCCGGGCAGCGGCTGGCACGACGATTCCGTGCGCCTCGATACCAGCTGGCAGTTTGCCTTCGCCGAATCGATGCTGCGCCTGACGCTCGGCGATGCGCTGACCGGCGCGCTCGACTGGACACGCGCCACGCGCATCGGCGGCATCGGCTTCGGCACCGACTTCGCCTTGCAGCCCTACCGCATCACCACGCCGCTGCCGGCGTTCTTCGGCGCCGCGACGCTGCCGTCGGCGATCGACCTCTACATCGACGGCATCCGCCAGTACAGCGGTCATGTCGATCCCGGCCCGTTCCAGTTGAACGCGATCCCGACGCTCAACGGCATCGGCAGCGCGCAGATCGTGATGACCGATGCGCTCGGCCGCAGCAGCACGCTGAACCTGCCGTTGTACGCAACACACCAGTTGCTGCAGGCGGGTCTTGCCGACTGGTCGGTCAATCTCGGCGTCGTGCGCGAACATTACGGACTCGCCTCGTTCGACTACGCCAGCGATCCGATGGGCAGCGCCAGCCTGCGCTACGGCGCCAGCGACCACGTCACCGTCGAGGCGCATTCCGAAGGCAGTGCCGGCCTCGCCAATGCCGGCGCCGGCGCCGTGCTGCTGCTCGGCAACGTCGGCGGCGTGCTGTCGGGATCGTTCGCCCACAGCACCTGGCACGGCGAAGACGGTTCGCAGATCGGTCTCGGCTACAGCTGGACCAACAACCGGTTCAACGTCTCGCTCGACAGCCTGCGCACGCAGGGCGACTACCGCGATGTCGCCGCGCGCTACGGGCTCGCGCCTCCGCGCGTCAGCGATCGCGCGGTCGCCAGCTTCGCCACACTTCGCGATGGCAGCTTCGGCGTCAATCTGCTGCGCCAGCAATACCCGCAGCAGGCTGCGCTGCGCTACG
>DASWPR010000313.1:0-8221 GCA_036398455.1 Dokdonella sp. | reverse complement strand
GCGGGGATCGCCACGCCGCGCGAGGCGGCCGAGCTGAACGCCTGTTTCGAGTCGCGCTGGCGTCAGGCGCTGGCCGAACTGCGCGGCGCAGGCACGGCGGCGTGAGGGCTCAGCTCAGCCAGCCCTCGAGGCCGAGCAGGGCCTCTTTCTGCGGATACTCGCTCTCGTTCGAGGGTTCGTAGCGCCTGCCCTGGTAGGCGATGACCAGTTCGCCGAACGGGTCGTCGGCCGATTCGGTTTCCTCGATCACGGTTTCGAGGTCTTCGAGCGCTTCCTCGACATTGGTCACTTCGAGCGGCATCTCCAGCACGGCGATCCAGCTGATGAAGGTGGCCTGCGCGTCATGCTCGCGCGCGACGCGCACGGCGCTGTCGAGCGTGCCAGCGCGCTGGGCGAAATGCGCGCGTGCCTGCGCTTCCGACGCAAACACGGCGATCGCTTCGCCCTGCGCCTGCAGATCGCCGGTATCCACGTTCTCGTAGCTGGAGATGACGATGTAGCTCATGCGGACTTTCCTCTCGATTTCGTTCGGGACATGGCTCGATCGTACAAGCGTGGCGCGGCAGTCGCACGGAATGCCGCGCAGTGGCCGCTTGCTCGGCAGCGTCGAGGGGCGCGTTCAGCGGCAGCGGGTGGACTCGCTGCGGTGCGCATTTTTATGAAGGTCCGCGTTGCGGCGACTAGATCGAACGCTGGCCGACCCGCTGCGACAGCTGCGCGGCCGACTCCTTGCGTTCGCTGTAGCGATCCACCAGGTGCGCGGCGACGTCGCGCGTCAGCAGGGTGAACTTCACCAGTTCTTCCATCACGTCGACGACGCGATCGTAGTACGGCGACGGTTTCATGCGGCCGGCGTCGTCGAACTCGAGATAGGCTTTCGGCACCGACGACTGGTTGGGAATCGTCAGCATGCGCATCCAGCGGCCGAGCAGGCGCAACTGGTTGACCGCATTGAACGATTGCGAGCCGCCGCAGACCTGCATCACGGCCAGCGTCTTGCCTTGCGTCGGCCGCAGCGCACCGGCATTCAGCGGGATCCAGTCGATCTGCGCCTTCAGCACCGCACTCATCGCGCCGTGGCGCTCGGGCGAGCACCAGACCATCCCTTCCGACCAGCACGCAAGCTCGCGCAGCTCCTGCACTTTCGGATGCGTGTCCGGCGCCGCATCCGGCAACGGCAGATCGCGCGGATCGTAGAGCCGCGTCTCGGCGCCCATCGCATGCAGCAGCCGCGCGGCTTCCTGTGCCAGCAGCCGGCTGTAGGAGCGCGTGCGCAGCGAACCATGCAGCAGCAGGATTCGCGGCGCATGACTCGACGCGGCGTGGCCGGCGAAATGCTCGCTGGCCGGTCGCTGGAAAAATTCGCCGGCGATATTCGGCAGATCGAATGGTGCGATCGATTCAGACACGCGGGCTTTCCTGGATGTGGGGGCGGGGAGGGGCGAGGTCGCAAGCAGGTCCGAGCGCGCGATGCAGGATCGCGCCGAGCGCGGCGCCGGCGATCTCGGCGACGACAAATGCCGGAACGCTGCGCGGCGCGATGCCGGCGAAGCTGTCGCTGAACATGCGACCGAACGCGGCCGCCGGATTGGCGAACGAGGTCGATGCCGTGAACCAGTACGCAGCGCCGATCCAACCGGCAACCAAGCCCGCCGCGCGCTCACGCGGCGCGCGCAGCACCACCAGCAGCAGGCCGGCCGTCGCCACGATTTCGGCCAGCCATTGGCCGGCGCCTTCGCGCATATGCTGCGACCACTGCAGGATCGGCAATTCGAACATGGCATGCACCAGCCAGGCGGCGCATGCGGCGCCAGCCAGCTGCGCGGCGACGTACGGCATCAGCAGGCGTGCCTCGAATTCGCCGCGCATCGCCAGGACCGCGCTGACCAGCGGATTCATATGGGCGCCGCTGAGCGGGCCGAACACGTCGATCAGCACATACAACGCGGCCATCGTCGCCAGCGTATTGGCGAGCAGTACGACCGCAGTGTTGCCGCCGCCCAGCCGTTCGCCCATCACACCGGAGCCGATCACCGCCGCCAGCAGCAACAGCGTCGCCAGGTATTCGGCGAGCAGGCGGCGCGCCAGGATCATCAGACGACCTTGCCGATCTCGTGCAGGCGGCTCTGCGCGGCGAGTCGGTCGAGCTTGTCGAGCGGCAGCGCGATGAGCAGTTCGACGCGCCGGCGCAGGGTCGCGTAGGCATCGAGGAATGCGCGCCGTTTGTCGTCCTCGTCGCCTTGCGCGCGCACCGGATCGGCCACGCCCCAGTGCGCCATGGCTGGATGGCCGGGCCATATCGGGCACGTCTCGCTGGCCGCGTCGTCGCAGACGGTGATCACGATGTCCATGTCCGGCGCGCCGGCCTTCGCGTATTCGTCCCAGCTCTTGCTGCGCAGATTCGCGATGGGATAGCCGAGGCTGCCGGCGATTTCGGCTGCCATCGGCTGCACGTTCCCGCTCGGCTGGCTGCCGGCGCTGAAGGCGCGGAAGTGGTCCCCGCCCAAGCTGCCGAGCAGCGCCTCGGCGAGCAGGCTGCGGGCGGAATTGCCGGTGCAGAGAAACAGGACGTTGTAGATGCGCGAGTTCACGTGATGCTCCGGATTCATCGAAGTCGTCGGGCTGCGCCGCTGCGTGCTGCGCGCGCATCGCGCGGCGCCGGCTTCGCCCTGGCGCGCGCGGGTTTCGCGGCGGCGGGCTTGCATGAAACGCCGCCGCAGCAGTTGTCGGTCAGGTAGCCGATCAGCGCGTACATGCGCGCATAGTCGGCGCGCAGGCGGATCACGCGGCCCTCGCGCCGATCGACGACGAGGCCGGCCGCGCGCAGCACGTTGAGGTGCGCCGTGAGCGTCGCCGGGGCCAGCTGGAGCAGGTCGCGCAGGACGCCGACGGGCATGCCGTCGGCGCCGGCCTGCACCAGGGCGCGAAACGCAGCGAGCCGGCTTGCATGCGCCAGGGCGCGCAGCGATGCGATCGTCTCATTTATTTCCATACTTCGAGTATTTACGAATTGAATGGCGAGTGCAAGGCGACCGTGCCGGCATCGCTGCCGGTGGAGCCGTCGTCGTTCGATGTGCACGAAGGGGCTCGTCGAGGCGGCACGTGCTTCGAACCGAAATCATCCATACCCCCGGGGTCCGACGACAACGCGCCGATATGCTATATCTCGCGCCGTTGTTTCAACGGCCCGCGAAGCGGATCGGCCGTGCGGCGTCGTCGATGCCGGCGACGTGTCCGCGGCGGGGTGAAGAGGAGTCCAGCGCATGCCGAGGTTTCCGGCACAGATACTCGCGATGCTGATGTCGATCGCGGCTGCCATGCCCGTTTTCGCGGGCACCACGCATATCGTCAATGTCGGCGGCACCTCGCCGCCGGCGTTTTCACCGCAGCTCATCACGGTCGCCGTCGGGGACACGGTCACCTTCGTCAATCAGGGCGGCAACCACAACGTGGTCGCGGACGACGGATCGTTCCGCTGCTCGCGTGGCTGCAGGGGCGATGGGCAAGGCGACACCGGCGCGCCGAGCACCGCTCACTGGGTCGTCAGCCTGAGCTTCGACGTGGTCGGTACGGTCGGCTACTTCTGCGAGATCCACGGCGCGCCCGGCGCCGGCATGTTCGGCACCATCACGGTGCGCGAATCGACGCCGGTGCAGTTGCAGTCGTTCGACGTGGAGTGAGCGCTCAGCCCATGAAGCCGAGGTAGTTGGCCGGGTTGGAGAAATTGGCGAGGTTCGGAAACAGCAGGCCGATGTCGCTCGGGTGCAGATCGAACCAGTTCGCCAGCGTCGCGGCGTACTGATCGACCGATGTGGTCGGGATCATGCGGCCGTAGCCGTCGCCGGAATCGTTGAGGTTCGGCGATGAGCCGTCGTTGGTCGAGGTCGGGTTCATCAGGCTCGGCATGACCAGCCCATAATTCTCGGCCTGCCCGCTGAAGCCGCAGCCGTTGCCGTAGAACTTGCCGCCCGCGACGGCGCCGCCGACGACGAAATGGTGCGAGCCCCAGCCGTGGTCCGTGCCGCCGTTGTTGCTGGTCATCGTGCGGCCGAAATCCGATGCGGTGAACAAGGTGGCGGCGTTGGCGAGGCCCACGCTGGCGAGCGCGTTGTAGAACCCGGCGAGCGACTTCGACAGCAACGGCAGCAGGTCGGTGTGCTGCGCGAGTTCGTCGTTGTGCGTGTCGTAGCCGCCGGCGTTGACGAAGAACACCTGCCGCTTCAGTCCCGCATAGCCCGACACATTGTTGCTGGCGGCCCAGATCAACTGCGCGACCGTCTGCAGCTGGGTATCGAGATCGTAGCCGGTCGGATTCGGGAAAAAAGTTTCGAAGGTGGGCGCCGCGGCAATGGCCGCATTGATCACCGACGATGTCGCCATCGAATGATTCATCGTCGCCGCGAACGTGCGTTCGAGCGCGTTCGCCTGCGTGTTCGCGGCGAACAAGGCATTGAACTGCGCCTGCAGCCCATCGTTGGGGTCGTACGGAATATTCACCGTGGCCGCGCTGCTGGAGTTCATCACGTAGCCGTTCTGCACCTGGCCGCGGATGAAGACGTCCTGGCTGTTCAAGCCGGTCAGGATCGGAATGCCGGGAGGATTGGCCGAGGCGACGAGATCGGCGATGCGGCCGCCCCAGCCGGTGATCGGTGCATTGCTCGGCGGTGAAGACTGCCAGTACGAAGTCTGGTCGGCGTGCGAGTAGAGCTGCGGCGGCAGCGCGGCTGCGCCGGCCTGGTATTGCGCCTGCGTCGTCGGCGCCACCAGCGTGCCGACGTTGGCGATGATGGCGGCCTTGCCGGCGTTGAACACGTTGGCGAGTTCCGGCATGTCCGGATGTAACGCATACACGTTGCCATCGCCGGGGCTGCCCGGTCCGCTCGCCGGCGCATTCAGCGCATGCAGATCGGCATACGACAGCGCCAGCGCAGGGCGCACGCCGTTCTTGCCGTAGAACGCGTCGAAGGCGCTCTGCGTGTACGGCACGACGGAGTTGAAACTGTCGTTGCCGCCATACATGAAAACGCACACCAGCGCCTTGTAGTCGCCGAACGTGTAGCCGCCGCCGTGGGTGGCGGCCTGCAGCAATTGCAGGCTGCCGAGCGCCGAATACAGGCCGGCTCCGCCGAGCGCGGAGCAGAGCGTGTCACGCAGGAATTTGCGACGATCGGGGCGCATGGCTGGGTCCTGTTTCGGGATCGCTATTTCTGGATCATGTATTCGGGCGAGTTGAAGACCAGGTAGAGCGCGCGATAGATGCGCTCGAGCCGCCAGTCCTCGCCGTCGTTCGCATAGTCCGAATCGATGGTGTTCAGATACGTGATCAGGCTCTGCCGCATGAACGGCGACATCTGGCCCGCCATGAAGCGCGCGCTGTAGGCGTCGACCAGGCGGTCGGAGGGATCGGACGGACCGCCATTCGCGCTGCCGGCGAGGGCCAGGTCGCGGCTGTGGTCGACCTTGACGTCGCCGAACTCGTCATTTGCATCGCAGGCGTCGTTGATGTCCAGGTAATAGGCGTGGAAGCCGACCGTGTTCGCCGTGTTCGCGATCACGCTGTCGGTCTGCACCTGGAACTCGGGTCCGAGCAGTCCGCGCGTGCTCATCTCGCCCGGCGGGAGATAACTCGGCTTGAAGAAATTGAACACCGTGAACGCATCCAGCGACGCCTGCGCGACGCCGGAGCCGTACTGCGTATCCTCGGTCGACCAGGCCGTGCTGTAGCCGGCATAGCGATAGGGCTGATTGGCGAAGTGGATCGCCGCGCTGTCGCCGCTGGCCGGAATGTCCTGGCCGCAGACGTGACGCGCGTCCATCGCGCGCCAGAAATGCGTCAGCGCCAGCAGCGGCTCGCGCAGTTTCCCGAACGTATCGGGATTCTGCCAGGGACCGTAGCGCGCTTCCGCATAGAGCAGGATGGCGCGCACGACGGCCTGCAGGTTTCCACGCGTTCCGCTGCCGTCGTTGTTGAACACGGCGGCCACGCGTGCGACGTAGGCCGGGCTCGGATTGCTCGTGACCAGGCGCTGGATCAGCTGCTTGCCGATGAACGGACCGACGTTCGGATGGTTGAAGATGTTGTCCAGGGCGAACGTCAGGTCGCTGCGCGCGGTGCCGCCCGCTCCGAGCACGCCGCCGGAGGCGACGCCGGGGTAGGTCAGCAGCTGCTTGCTCGGGATGTCGTCGGGCGCATTCGTGCCGTTGTCGTGATAGCTCGGCGAATCGTTCGGATAGAGGGGATTGGTCTGGTCGAATGCCACCATCTGCGTCAGGAAATTGGCGCCGTAGGGTGGATTGCCGTCACCGCCGTAGTCCGGGCCGCACCAGACGAATGCGTCGTAGCCGTCGTCGTCGCAGTCCGACCAGTTCCAGCCGGTGAAAACGTGCGCGAAATTGGTGACCGTGCTTTGCGTGTAGGTCGGGATCGGGTTGCCGCCGGCGAGCTGCGGCGTGCCATCGGCGTTGAGCATGACCAGGCCGATGCTGAAAAGCTGGTTGATCTCGCGCGCGTAGTTTTCGTCCGGATGGATGTTCATCGACGAATCGGCACGCCGGTTGCCCATCATGTTGAGATAGACGCCCATCGCGGGGCTGAGGGTGACGTCGTCGAGCAGCGTGCGGTAGTTGCCGAACGCGTCGGCCACCAGCAGGTCGTAGAAATGCGCCATGCCGGTCGGGTAGCCGTCGAGCGTCGCGTTCTGGTCGGAGATGACGAAGATCTCGCTCAGCGCGAAGGCGACGCGCTGGCGCAGCTGGTCGGTGTGCACCAGGGTGCTGTTCTGCGGGTCAGGCCCGCCGAGCGCGGCGAGGAACCAGGCTTCCTGGCGCGTGTTCTGGCCGACCTGTTCGCCGAGCGTGTTGCCCGCCCAGTTGAGATAGGTCATCTGGTAGGAAGGCGGCGCCGCGAACTGTTCCGACAGCCAGGCCTGATAGCCGATCGCATGCAGATGGGCGATGTCGGCATCGGTGGGGCCGAAGGTGGCCTGTGCCAGAAAGCGTGCCGCATCGCCGTCGTTGGAGGGGCCGGCCGCGGCGCCGTCGAAGCCGTCGTGGAATGTGGCGCCCAGGCCATGGCTCGGCTGCTGCGCGGAGGCTGCAGCGGCGAAGACCAGCGCACCGAGCAGCACCGCCGGGCAGGCCCGCGCGCGCATCGACCTCGACATGAATCCTTCCCCTTGACGTGACCGCTCGACGTGACCGCCCTACGATAACAGTGAACCCGTCGCAGGGTTCCGTGATGCAGTCGACTCTCGTGTGCCAATTTGTGCCGCGGCTTCGGAAGCAGCGGAGCGTGCTGCCGCTACGGTTTTCGAGGCCGAGGCTGGCGGGATGTCATCAGTGCGCAGGCGCACTGTGCAGTTCTGCGATGTATCCGCCGGGAAATTCGACGATGGCCGTTGCACGATCCGCTGTCTTGAACGGCGCCGACAGCAGCTTGGCGCCATTGGCCTGGGCCTTTTCCAGCGTTGCGTGGAGATCGGCGACCTCGTAGCCGGTCGTCTCGTAGCCGAACGGATAGGGCAGGCGGCCATCGCTGACGTTCACCTGCATCCTGCCGAACGCCGACTCGATGCGGATGCGGCGATAGGTTTCCCGCGGCCGGCCGATCTCGCCGGCGTCCGCCGATTTTTCGTCGGAGACGACGCGGCCGTGCGAGAACTGCACGAAGCCGCTGACGAAACGCTCTGCCGTGTCGGGCGAAACGTAGACGCGATTGTCCGGAATCGAAGCGAGCGGTGCCGACGAAGGCGCCGTGAAATGCCAGTAGAGCTGCATCTTCACGCCGCCCGGCCATTGGATGACCGCGTCGTAGCCGATCGCATCCTTGAACGTATCGACCAGCACTTCGGCGCCGGCCGCGCGCGCCGCCTTCAAGGCGGCGCCCATGTCGCTGACCAGATAGCCGGTGCGTTCCTGGCCGAATGGATACGGCACCGGCGTGGTGAACGCAAACGCCGACAGCGCGCCGACCGGCGTGCGCACGGCGCGGAAGCGGGTCTGGCTTGGAACCGGCAGCACGTTGGCGACGATCGCATCGGAGGCCTTGCCGCCGAACGTCGCAACGAAGCTGTCGACGAAGCGATCGAAGTCGGCCGGCGCGATATAGACGTGCGTGGTGTCGTACTGCGCGCCGACGGCAACGCTGTCGTGCACCGATGCTGCCGCGTGTGCGATCGGTGCCGCAAGAAGGCATCCGGCGCCGGCGATCAGCGCCAGTGCG
>DASWPR010000312.1:0-1651 GCA_036398455.1 Dokdonella sp. | reverse complement strand
GGGCCATCAGCTGCTTGAGCGTGTCCTTGCCGATCAGGTCGAGCGGGCGCGTCTTCGTCTGCGCGAGGATCGCATCGCCGAATTCGCGTTCGAACGCGCTCGGGCCGCCGCACAGCGCGACGCGCCAGCCGAGTTCCAGCGCCGCGTGGTCCATCACCGCGGCGTAGCGCTGCGGCAGCCAGTTGCGCAGGCGATGGCTGGAGACCGGGCTGACCAGCAGCGTCGGCGCTTCGCCCGGCAGGTGTTTGAGAGCGAATTCGTGGGCCTCGGGCGGAATCGGGATGTCCCAGCGCACCTCGGTCTGCTTCAGGCCGAGCGGTTCGATGAAGCTCGCCATCGCGTCCAGCACGTGCTCGCCGCTGCGCGCCGGGATGCGGCAGTTGACGAACAGGCCGTGCAGGTCCTTCGAACGCTTGCGGTCGTAGCCGATGCGCAAGGGGGCCTTGACGGCCAGGCTGAGCAGGTTCGAGCGCAGCGCCACCTGCATGTGCAGCAGCGCATCGAAGCGCTGCCCGGCCAGTTTTTCACGGACTTCGCGAAAGCCGCTCTTGCCGGCGCGCTTGTCGAAGGTGATGAACTCGACGCCGGGCAGGTCGCCGACCAGGCGATGTTCGAATGTGCCGATCAGCCAGGTCAGCCGCGTCGCCGGCCACGCCTGCTGCAAGGTGCGCACCAGCGGCACGACATGGGTCACATCGCCCAGCGCCGAGGTACGCAGCAGGCACAGCGAGCCGGGTGCGCTGGCGGACGTTGCAGCTTGATCCATGCGGCGCTTGCTACCATTTGCAGGGAGGTGGGCGCAGCGGCGCTCACGCAAACCGCAAACTTGGCAGACGCATGATCGAGGCGCAAGTTCCATCAGCTGGCGAAGGCGCGAGTCCGAAGGGCGCGATCCTGTTCGATCGCGCGATCGGGACGGCGCCCGACGATGCGTGGTTCGACCGCGCGCATTGGGCTGCGCTTGGCAAGGCGGAAGTCCAGCGCGGCGGCCGTGGTGGCGTCGCCTTCGTGGAAACGCCGGCGGGTGCCTGTGCGCTGCGCCACTATCATCGCGGCGGCCTCGCCGCACGGGTCAGCGCAGATCGCTACCTGTGGAGCGGTGCGGCGCGTTCGCGCTCGTTCCGCGAGTTCCGCCTGCTGGCGCATCTCACCGAAAGCGGCCTGCCGGTGTCGGCGCCGGTCGCCGCGCGCTACGTGCGCGAAGGGCTTTCCTACCGCGCCGACCTGCTGACGCGACGCATCGCCTCGGCACGCACCCTGGCCGAGCGGCTCGCCGCGGGCACGCTGAACACGGCGCTCGCCGAGCGCGTCGGCCGCACGATCGCGCGATTCCACACGGCCGAGGTCTGGCACGCCGATCTCAACGCGCACAACATCCTGGTCGATGCGGACGAAGCGGTCTGGCTGATCGATTTCGATCGCGGCCGCCTGCGCAAGCCGGCGCTTGCCTGGCAGCAGGCGAATCTGAAGCGGCTGCGGCGGTCGTTCGACAAACTCGGCGCCCGGCATGCGGCAGATTTCGATGCGCAGTTCTGGCATCCGCTGCTGGCCGCTTATCACGCCGGCATGGCCGGCCAGCCCGGCGACGGCGTGGCGCGCGGAGCCGTGTCGTGAGTCTCGCCTTGCGCTTTCTCGGCGTCGGCGGCGCGCA
>DASWPR010000311.1:0-2941 GCA_036398455.1 Dokdonella sp. | reverse complement strand
GGCTCGTCCGCGCATGTCGGTTCTGCCCGGCGATGGCGACGCCATCGCCGCATCGCCTGTTCTTTCTCCCCGCCGTCGACTGCAGACGAGAGCCACGCGCCAGCGGCGTTTCAGGGTTAAGGTTCGCCTAAGCCGGCGCGCCTACGCTGGCGGCCATTCAAGCGGTGGACGCGCGTGCACGTACTTGTGGTCGAAGACGACGGCCTGCTCGGCCAGGGCATCCAGGATGCGCTGGCGCGCTGGTCGCATACCTCGGAATGGGTGCGTGACGGCGCCGCTGCACTCGCGGCGGTGCGCGCGGGCGTGTTCGACGTCGCCCTGCTCGATCTCGGCCTGCCGCGCGTCGCCGGACGCACACTGGACGGCATCGATGTATTGAAGGCGCTGCGCCGCGAGCGCATCCACATGCCGGTGCTGATCATCACCGCGCGCGATCATGTGTCCGACCGCATCGAAGGTCTCGATGCCGGCGCGGACGACTACCTGGTCAAACCCTTCCACCTCGACGAACTCGCCGCACGCCTGCGCGCGCTGCACCGGCGTGCGCACGGCCTTGCCGGACGGCTCGTCGAAGCGGGCGAACTGACACTGGACACGCAGGCGCATTCGGCCAGCTACGCCGGCCGTCAACTCGAACTTTCGCGCACCGAATTCCTGCTGCTGCGCGCACTCGCCGAACGCGCCGGACGCGTCGTCACGCGCGATGCGCTGGAACAGGCGATGTACGGCAACGACGGCGTCGAGAGCAATGCGCTCGAAGTGCACGTGCACACGTTGCGGCGCAAGCTCGCGCCGGAGGCGATCCGCACCGTGCGCGGCCTCGGCTACCTGCTGATCAAGGACAGCGCGCAATGACGCGCTCGCTGCGCACGCGCATTTCCCTGCTCGTGCTGGCCTGCCTGGCCGCCGTACTGCTGCCGCTGGTGGTGCTGAGCTACCTCTTCATGATGGAAGAGGTCGACGAACTCAGCGACGCGCGCCTCGCGCAGAACGCCCGCACGATCAGCGCCCTGGTCGGCGACGTCGGCACGCCGGTGCCGAACGGCAACGCGCCGGTCGAGGTCGCCAGCTGGCGCCGTGAACACGGCAAGCAGCCGATGACCGTGCGCGGCCACAGCTACGAGATGCAGATCGGCTTTCAGTACTGGAACGATGCGAACCAGCTGCTGCTGAACTCGGAGAATCTCGCCGACGTGCCGCTCGACGCGGCGCCGGCCGGGTTTGCCGATATTCCGATCAATGGCCGGCACTGGCGCGTATTCACCCTGCTCGGCGAGAACCAGCACTGGGTGCGCGTCGGCGAGCGCTACGACAGCCGCCGCGAGATCGCGCGCGCGCTCGCGGTCGAGGCGATCGCGCCGCTGCTCATCGGCCTGCCGCTGCTCGCGTTCCTGGTCGGCTGGGCGGTGCGCCGCGGGCTGGCTCCGCTGCGCGTGCTCGCCGAAAGCCTGGCCGAACGCCGCCCGGACAAGACCGACCCGCTCGGCATGGCCGATCTGCCGCGCGAAGTGGAGCCGGTGGTCGCCTCGTTGAATGGACTGCTCAATCGCCTGCGCGTGCTGCTGCAGCACGAACGCCAGTTCACGGCGAACGCCGCGCACGAGCTGCGTACGCCGCTCGCCGGCGCCCTGCTGCATGTCGAAAACGCCAAGGCAGCGACATCGGACGCGGCGCGGTCGCAGGCGCTGCAGCAGACCACGCACGGTCTCGACCGGCTCAGCCGCATCGTCAACCAGATGCTCGATCTCGCGCGCTGGGACTCGGCCGCGTCGACGCAGGCGCTGGCGCTCGTCGACCTCGGCGACTGCGTCGAAGCGGAACTGCAGGAGCTCGACGTGCGCGTCGCCGAGAAGGATCACGAGATCGCCGTGGCGATCGATCCCGCCGCGCGTCTCGTCGACGGCTGGGAACCCGGCCTGCGCACGCTGCTGCGCAACCTGCTCGACAACGCGGTCCGCTACAGCTTTCCGGGAGGCCGCATCGAGATTTCGATCGCGCTGGAGGGCGACCAAACACGTCTGTCGATCAGCGACCACGGCCCCGGCATCGAGCCAGAGCTGCGCGCGGCGATGTTCGAACGCTTCCGCCGCGGCCCCGAAGGCATCAGCGACGGCAGCGGCCTCGGCCTGTCGATCGTCGCACGCATCGCCGATCTGCATCGCGCCAGGGTCACGCTGGCGGATGTCGATACCCACGAGGGCCTGCGTGTCGATGTGCTGTTCCCGCCGCGCGCGCGTGCTTCGGCGCGCGCTCCTGCGGGTCCCGCATAGCCGCGCGTCGTTGGGTCGCCCGAACTGGAGGGTGCCCCGCTGCTTCGCGCCCGGCTCGACGTCGCTCCAAGTCTTTACGCCGTGGCCGGCCCAGCTGACCGCCGGCAGCCGAACGTGCACCGCACGTCGAAAGCGGGCCATTTCGCGACCTTCGTCGCACAACGGCTGCCGATGCGTTGACGGATTTGCCGACCGGCCGGGCGTAGGATGACCTCGCGCTGTCAGCTGCGGCGCCTCTTCCACGTATCCCAATCTGTGGGTATTCGGCGCGTGCAGCCGGTCCGCCCATCCAGCCAACGAGGACCCCTGATGAATACCAGTCTCACACTTAGCTTGAATCAGCTTGCCAGTTTGATCGGTGCGTTTGGCTTTCCCGATCCGGACGGCGACGACACCCTAGTACATGGTCCCGGCGGCCCGCGCGTGCGCAGCTGGCTTGGCGATATCCGCCGCGCAACGATTGCCGTGGCGGCTTGGGCCGAACATCTCGTCGAGCAGGCAGTCGCCGCTGATCAACACGCCGCACAGCCGGCGCGCGAGCAGAAAGATGGGACATCGCCGCCCAAGAACGACAACCCGCCGGGGACCGACAGCACCAAGCCGACCGGCCCGCCGACGGTTTCCCGCATCGTGGAATGTGCGATGCAGCAGTTCGCCGCCGACTTCGTCAG
>DASWPR010000310.1:0-2379 GCA_036398455.1 Dokdonella sp. | reverse complement strand
GCGCTACCAGGATGCGCTCGATCTCGACCCGGAACGCCTCGCCGAGACCGAAACCCAGCTCGGCAAGCTGCACGAACTCGCGCGCAAGCATCGCGTGCGCATGCCCGAGCTGAGGCCGCATGCCGAATCGCTGCGCGAAGAACTGGAGACCTTGCGCGGCGCCGGCGCCAGCATCGCCGGCCTGCGCGAGGAGCAGCAGCGCCTGGCGGCTGCGTATGCCGCGGCCGCCGGCAAGCTCAGCCGCAAGCGCACCGGCGCCGCGAAGAAACTCGGCGATTCGGTGAGTGCGCTGATGGGCGATCTCGGCATGCACGGCGGCCGCTTCGAGGTGCAGCTGGACACGGAGGCGGACGCCGACCCCGATCCGCAGGGCGCCGAACGCTGCGAATTCCTGGTCAGCGCCAATCCAGGCCAGCCGCCGCGCGCGCTGCGCAAGGTCGCCTCCGGCGGTGAGCTTTCGCGCATCAGCCTGGCGATCGAAGTCGCCGCGCTCGGCAGCGATACCGTCGGCACGATGGTGTTCGATGAAGTCGATTCCGGCATCGGCGGCGCCGTGGCCGAAGTGGTCGGCCAGAAACTGCGCGCGCTCGGCGCACGCTGCCAGGTGCTGTGCGTGACGCATCTGCCGCAGGTCGCCGCACAAGGCCATCAGCACCTGCGCGTGAGCAAGTCCAGCGACGGCGCCTCGACCGAGACGCGCATCGATGCGCTGAGCGGAACCGCACGCCGCGAGGAAGTCGCGCGCATGCTCGGCGGCATCGAGATCACGCGCGAGACGCTGGCACATGCCAAACAGATGCTCGACCGCGTCGCGCGCTAGCGGCCCTGCATCGCCGGTTGTCGCCATCGCCGCGATGGCGAAGGCTGCCCGGGGTGCGTTCTAGTAGATCTTGTGCACGCCGCTCGCGTCGACGATGGCGATATCTCCGAACGCCGCCGCGCCCGAGCCACGCTGGAACACGCTGACGCCGAGCAGCCAGACGCCGACGATGCGTGCCGGCAGCACGCCCCCGATCGCCTGCTCGTAGTCGGCGAATACATTGCGTTCCTCGGCCAGCCAGGCGCCGAGAGCGCGCGCGCCGGAGCGCACCACGACATGCGTCTCGCAGGCGTTCCAGCCCGGCAGCGGGCAATGGAAATGCCGTTCGGGCGCGAGGTCTGCGCTCCAGAACCAGGTCAGGTCGCGGCCGTTGTCGAACTCCACCGCGACGCTGATGTAGTCGTGCGTCGGCACGCTGTCCTCCGCGGCCGCCGACGGCAGCCGATCGACGCGCCACTGCCAGCGCAAGCGGGTGTGCGGGGTCAGCTCGCGCGCGCAGTCCTTCTTCAGCAGCCCGACTTCATTGTGCATGCGCAGCTCGATGCGCGGCTGCGGTCCGCCATCGGCCGGCGCCTCCCGCCGTTCGCGATAGATTTCGGCCGGCCCCGGATTGAGGACGTAGCTCCAGTCCGGCGGCGGTGCCGGCGCGGCCTGCAGCCGGGCCACCTCTGCGGCAAACCAGGGCGCTGCCGCCGGTTGCCGCGCGATCTGCTGCAGCTCCGCCGCGATATCGGCCGCAGCGCTCCAGACGATGATGGCGACGGCAACGCCGCCGCGCGCATCCGGGTTCAACGGCGCCGGATCGCCGGCATAGTCGCCGTCGCTGCCGACCCAGAGGCCGGAATAGTGCCTCAGCTGCAAGCGGCCGGCCGCCTCCGCGGTGAACGTGTGGGTGTCGCGCGTACCGCGAAAGACCGGGCCGCGCGTGCCGATGCGCGCCCACACGCTGAGCCACGGTTCGAAGTACAGGTCGTGCGCCTTCGACAACCACGATCGCCCCGACAGCACCAGGGTGACGCGATCGCCGGCCTGCAAGTCCGCACCCGTGTCCTGCCACGGCCCCACGTCCGCACTGAGGTACACCGACTTCAACGCGGTGACAGCGCCGGCGGCGAGCGGCGCCAGCGACGTCTTGATCGCTGCCTCGAAGACCTCGTAGTTCATCGGGGACGGATTTTCGCTGGCGGTCTTCATGCGCTGTGCTCCCCGGAACGACATCGTTGCGATTGCAGATAATCGTGAATCGTTCCCGCCGCAGCGTCTTGTAGGATTCGGCTGCATCGCTGGAGTGGGCATGCACGAAGACCTGATCTATTTCTCCGATCACCGCTTCATGCACCTCGCCTGGGGCTACCTCTCGTCGACGCACGTGCACTGCGCGCCGGTGCTTTCGGTGACGTTCGAGCGCGATTTCTGGGTGCAGGGCAGCCCGGGTTCGCCCGGGCTGGTGCGGCGCGGCGTGGTCGTTCCTGCCGGCGTACCGCACTGCGCCGACAACAGCGGCCAGCGCGCGGTCGCCCTGTACTTCGAGCCGGACGGCGCGGAATGGGCTGCGGTGC
>DASWPR010000309.1:0-7121 GCA_036398455.1 Dokdonella sp. | reverse complement strand
GAGCGGCTGCCCCTCATCTTGTTCCTGCACGGCGACTGGCAGGACGGCACCGACAACCAGTCGCAGCTGGCCGGGCGCGGCAACGGTTCCTACGAGCTCGTCGATGCGGCGCGCGACGGCGGCATCCCGCTGGTCTTCCTGGCGCCGCAGACGACCGACGCGTACTGGCCGCCGGAGCGCGTCATGGCGGTCGTTCGCGACGCGCTGGCGCACTGGCCGATCGATCCCGCGCGCATCTATCTGACAGGCGTATCCGACGGCGCGACCGGCGTCTGGGACACCCTGAAAACCTATCCGGCCTGCTTCGCCGCGGGCGTGCCGATGTCCGGCATGACGGAATTGGCCGGGCTCGGCCCGATCCGCGACATTCCACAGTGGATCTGGCACGGCGAGAACGACGACGACACCGACGTCGAAACCGGCTACCAGGGCGCGATGCTCGGCTCGCGCGCGGTCGTGCGCGCGCTGCGCGCGATGGGCGGCACGCCGCGGTACACCGAGTATCCCGGCGAAAAGCACGTGATCTGGCCGCGCGCATACGCCGAGGATGCGCTGCTGCCGTGGCTGCTCGACCAGCGGCTGCGCGGCAAGCCCTGCGATTTTTCCGCGCTCGCGCGTTGAGCGGCTCGAACCGCTAAAATCGCGTTTTAGATCGACGCCCCGTGGCTGGCGTCATTCCCGCGCAAGCGGGAATCCACGTTGCCCGATCGCCTGCGATGGCTCGCGCACTGAACGCGTGAGCATGGATTCCCGCCTGTGCGGGAATGACGACGGCAGGGCGTGCGGGCCTGCATCATCTTGCGAGGAGCTTCCATGGATTTCCGCTATACCGAAGACCAGTTGTCGATCCAGGCCATCGCGCGCGATTTCGCGCAGAAGCGCATTGCGCCGGTCGCGGCGGAGTTCGACAAGTCCGGCGAGTTCCCGCTCGACAACATCCGCGAGATGGGCCAGCTCGGCCTGATGGGCATCGAAGTGCCGGAAGAATACGGCGGCGCCGGCATGGATCCGATTGCCTACGCGCTCGCGATGATCGAGATCGCCGCGGCCGACTGCGCGCATTCGACCATCATGTCGGTCAACAACTCGCTCTACTGCAACGGCATCCTGACCTACGGCACCGAGGAGCAGAAGCAGAAATACGTGCGCGCGATCGCGTCCGGCGAGGCGATCGGCGCTTACGCGCTGACCGAGCCGCAGTCCGGTTCCGATGCGTCCGCGATGCATACGCGCGCGACCAAGAATGCGAGCGGCGACTGGGTCATCAACGGCAAGAAGAGCTGGATCACCTCGGGCCCGGTGGCGAAATACATCGTGCTGTTCGCGATTTCGACGCCGGGCATCGGCGCGAAAGGCGTCTCGGCCTTCCTGATCGATACCGCGCGGCCCGGCTTCCATGCCGGCAAGACCGAACCGAAGCTCGGCATCCGCGCGTCGGCGACATGCGAGATCGAATTCAGCGACTACCTGTGCCCGGCAGCGGACCTGCTCGGCCAGGAAGGCAAGGGCTTTGCGATTGCGATGGGCGTGCTCGACGCCGGCCGCATCGGCATCGCCTCGCAGGCGATCGGCCTGTCGCGCGCCGCCTACGATGCGAGCATCGCCTATGTGCGCGAGCGCAAGGCGTTCGGCCACCCGATCGGTTCGTTCCAGATGATCCAGGCCAAGATCGCCGACATGAAATGCCGCCTCGACGCGGCCACCCTGCTGGTGCTGCGCGCTGCATTCGCGAAAGGCGAGACCAGCAGGAATGGCGGCCGCTTCAGCACCGAAGCCTCGGTCGCCAAGCTGTTCGCTTCGGAAGCGGCGATGTACATCACGCACCAGGCCGTGCAGATCCACGGCGGCATGGGCTATTCGAAGGAAATGCCGCTGGAGCGCTATTTCCGCGATGCGAAGATCACCGAGATCTACGAGGGGACGAGCGAGATCCAGCGGCTGGTGATTGCGCGGAATGAGACGGGCGTGAGGTAGTTGACGCCAGCGAATCCAAATTGAGGCTCGAGCGAACGGGCATTGGCCGCGGCGGTGTCGAAGAGAACGTGTCGATTCATTTCACTTCTTGTTCCATTCCACCGCTCCGCTTGCCCGAAGCAAAGCCACGGTCTCTTGCGCATGTTTCAGATGGTCTTCCGCGAGATTCAGGGGAGTATCGGGCGTCCATACATGCTTGAGTCGGCGCCTTGTTGAATAAGCCATCCGACCGCTTCGGGTCTACCGGAGATCGCTGCGAGTTCGATTGCGCGAACCCCTTGATATTGCTCTTCCGACGGTATCGCATCGATCGCTGCGCCCAAGGAGTGTAGCCGCTGCATCTCGCGAACATCGCCACGCTCAGCCGCTTCAGAGAACTGCCATTGAATACCGGCTCGCAAATAGCTGCGTGGTTGATTTAATCCGACCCGATATGCCACCACCGAGCAAAAAGTGGCGGCGAGAATCGCGAGCAGGAAGTTTATTTTTTGCATGTCAGGTGATCGCTCTACTCGAACCCGTCCGCAAATATCGTATCCCCCGCACTCAATTCCACGACATAGCCCGTCGTCCCGCCGCTGATATCGATGCGCCAGCCGGAATTGTAGGTCTCGTCCGAATCGCTCAGCGTGGTCCAGTCGAGCGCGCTCAGCGCGGCGGTGGGCGGCGAGATCACGCGAATCTTCAGCGCTCCCGCGGTCGCCGTGTTGCCGCTGATCGTCGGCTGCACGGGCACGTCGAGCTGGAAAACGGCTTGCGCGGCGCTGCCGAGCGCGAAGGCGTCGCTGATCGTCAGCGTGCGCCCGGCGAAGTCGAGCGTGCGCTGCCAGCTCTGCACGGCAGGGTCGCCGTCGTAGGCGGGGGTGAGGTCGGCGACGACGTGCACGGCACCGTTCGCGCCCGGCGTGACGCTCATCGTCGAGGTCGTGCCGGTGCGCTGCTGCACGATCGAGCCGGCGTGCTCGAAGCGCACCAGGTTGTTGGTGTCGGTGCCTTGCTGGATGCCGCTGTGCGTCCAGATGTTCTCGGTGACGGCGAGCCAGGTGTCCTGGTATAGCGTGAACGAGCCCTGGTCCTGGTGCGCGTGGCTTTCGACGTAGGGGCCGGCCGAAAACTGCAGCCACATTGCGCCGCTGTCCCAGCCGGTGCGCGCGAACAGCTGGCCGGTGCCGGTGGCCTGATAGATCAGCTCGCCCGGCGGCGGGCCGCTGCTGCCTGCGGGCAGCATGTCCTCGCGGAAATTGAAGCCGCTCTGCATCTCCTGCTCGGAGATCGAATGCAGCCACCACGACGCGTTCGACTGCGCGGTCGCATCGAGCGTCATCTTGCGTGCTTCGAGCACGAGATCGCGGTGGTAGTCGTAGATGACCGGTTCGGAGACGCGCGACTGGTCGCCGATCGGCGCGACGCGATCGAGCGTCGGCACGGTCGCGTGGAGCCACCACGCGATGCTGTCGGTGAGGTGCGCGTTGGCGTTGGCGAGATCCTCGCCGGTCGCGTCGCGCCACAGCCGGTACAGCGCGAACAGCGTGCGATGCGAGAGGCCGTAACCGGTGCCTTCCTGGCTGCCGCCGCCGGTCAGCGTCGCCATGTACTGCTGCAGTGCCGGCAACTTGTCGTTCTCGAGCAGGCCGAGCCAGGTGTCGCTGTTCTCGGCCAGGCCCCAGTACATCGTGGCTTCGACGAAGCTGTAGTAATAGTTGTTCGCCGGGTTGTCGACCGACCAGCCGGACCAGGGGAACGCATGCCCGCCCCATTGCGCGTCGTCGGGATGCCAGACGTTCCAGACGGCCTGTTCGGCGTAGGCGGCCCAGCGCGTGCGCTGTTGCGGCGTGATTGCCGTGGCGCACCAGTCGTAGGTGAGGGCGAGGTCGCTGATCATGCCGCCGACCTGCAGGTAGGAATCGCCGGCAACCTCCGGGGCATCGTTCGCCGCGATGGCGGCCTCGGCGTCGGCGACCTGGGCTTCGACCATCTGCACGGCCAGCGCCGCGTATGGGTTCTGGCCGGTCAAGCGGTACATGTAGGCGGCGTCCGTCGCCGAGAATCCGTAATCCGGATTGCCGCCGACGGCTTCGTCGACCCACGCCTTGAAGCGCTGGAACTGGGCGGACTGCTGGTTGACGTAGTACAAATCCAGGTTGATCGCGGCCGCGCAGGGCGCCATGCAGAACAGCGTGGACAGCGCGACAGCGGCTCGCAGGAAAGGAACGTTCATCTTCGTGACTCCTGCGCACGGCATGAGAAAACCCTTGGGAACAGCGGGCGGGACACGAGTTCAGGAACGCTCCGCCGCGCGCGAGTGAGACATGTATTCGCCTTGCAAGTGGCAGGCCGACCAGCACCTTCGTAGGGATGAAGCCCCGTAGTACCCTTCCGCGCATGCTAAGCCTGCAAGGTTTCGCGCTTTTGTGCGCTGTCGCGCTGCTTGCGCCGACGGGCGCTTCCGCGCGCACCGTGTATCGCTGCGTGCGCGACGGCACGGTGAGCTTGGCGACGGCGCCGGAACCGGGGTCGGAGTGTTTTGCCAAGCAGCTCGACGACGGCGCCGCCGCGCTGCCGAACCTCTGGGGTGCGATGGGCGTGGTGCACGGCACGCTCTACCAGCGCGAGCAGGATGGCAAGACCGTCTACAGCACGCGCAATCTGCCCGGATCGACGAAAGTGCTCGGCTTCACCGTGGCGACGCCGGCCGGATCGCCGGCGCATGCGGGGCTCGGCAAGGTTGGCAAGCCGCGCCTCGACGAATTCGCCCGGCAGTTCAAGGCGGCCGCGAAGACGACCGGCGTGGATGAAGCGTGGCTGCGCGCGATCGCGCATGCGGAAAGCGCATACGACGAGAAGGCCCTGTCCGACAAGGGTGCGCAGGGCGTGATGCAGCTGATGCCGCAGACGAGCCGCGAATACGGCGTCAAGGATCCCTTTTCGGCGCAGGCGTCCATCACGGGTGGCGCGCGGCATCTGAAGGATTTGCAGACGCGCTACGAAGGCGACCTGACCCTGGTGGCGGCCGCCTACAACGCCGGCGAAGGAGCCGTCGCGCAGTACGGCGGCGTGCCGCCGTATGCGGAAACGCAGGAGTACGTCGCGAAGGTGCAGGCCTTGTACGCGCGCTATCGCACGGCGATGGGGCTGAAGCCGCTGCCTGCGCAGTTGCAGGCAGCGGACTAGAGCGAGCGACTCACATCCGGTGGGCGCACGCAGTGGCGTGTCAGGGGTGCAACGGGATGTGCAGCTGCCGGCAAACGGCCGGGAAGCTCGTGCCATCGGCCACGATGAAGAACGCCCATTCGGTGTCCCCGTCCGGTCCGCTGCCGAGACGGAACGCCTGGTCGTTGCGGCCCAGATGGCCCAGGAAGCCGTTGAAGTTCGCGAGCACGCAAGGAACGTCGACCCAGCCGCTTTCGCACGGAGCCAGGAAACCATAGGTCTTGCCCGCGTGCGTGTAGCGCACGAACCAGTGGGCTCCCGCATCGCTCACGATGGGAATGCCGGCGATCTCTTCGGCGATTCGGCCGTCGCGGTCCATCGGCTGAACAGCGTCGCTGACATCCTTGAAGCGCGCATCCGTATCGATACCCTGGCTGAGGTCTTCTACGAGCACGGGCGGTATCGCGCCCGCGGCGAGCCTGGCGAACGGCTCGTCGTGGCCCGGCTGGAAACCGCCGTCACGCAAGTTCGCGTAGAGGAGCCGGCTGTCGAACAGATGCCCCTGAAGATCATCGTGCCGCCGCAGCGCGGAGGACGGATTGCCGATGCGGGAATCGATCGTCCCGATCGCCGCCGGCGGCAGGCCGTCGGACGCTCCCGCATCGACCAGCCTGCGCGAGACGTCCGCGCCGCCGAGGCCTTCCTCGGCCCAGCGATAGGCGAGCCGGTCCCAGGGGTGCAGGTGCGCGACGATATCGGCGCCGGTGCAGCCGAACTTCAGCAAGGTGTACGCCAAGTCCTGCCCGGCGTAGTCGTGCGGGTGATCGGCCATCGCATCGCGCAGGGCTGCGATGACGTCCGGGTCCGCGTCCCACACGCCATCGCGATAGCGCTCCGCGCCGTGCTGCGAGTAGGCGGCGTTCCACAGCGCCACGCAGACCTCGTGAACCCGATAGACCTCGTCGTGCTGATCGCGATAGACGGGCTCGGCATGGCGGCCGAGCAGGGCGAACAGCTTTCGCGTACTGGGCCTGAAATTCCCGCTCATCGCGTGCCGATCAGTCGACGTAGCCGACGACCATCACGCGCTTGCCGTAGCGCAGCTGCTCGTAGGCATCGGCGGGAGGCGGCACCAGTTCGACGCGGTCGAAGCCGACCTTGCGCATGATCCAGAACAGCGCTTCCAGGCTCGGCACGAGGCAGATGCCGGTCGTGCTGGTTTCCGGACCGTGCGTTTCCTCGGTTTCGTCGATGATGCCGAACGAGCCTTTCAGCGGACGCACGAAGCGGTAGCTGCCGTAGTCGACGACGCCGGTCATGCCGGGCACGATCTGCGTTTCGACGACGCAGACCTGGCGCGTCAGTGCGCGTGCCTGGCGCAGGGCGCCGACGGGATTTTCCAGGTGGTAGATCAGGCCGAGCATCAGCACGAGGTCGAAACTGCCGAGTCGCGCCACATCGAGCGCATGCACGTCGGACTGCTGCACGCGCAGGTTGGGAAGCTGCAGCGTGTCGCGCATCAGGGTCGTATCGGCGACGTGTTCGCTGCGTGCGTCGATCGCCAGCACATCGTTGGCCTGCCACTGCGCCAGCTTGGTCGCGAACCAGCCCTGGTGGCAGGCGATGTCGATCGCGTTGTGGCCTTCGAGCGACGCGCCGAAGCGCTCGCGCACCACGCCCTGCAGCATCGCAAGACGCGTGTCGTGGATCGAATCCAGCGCACCGTCGTCGTAGGTCGGGGTGACCTTGCCGCTCGGCAGCGTGAAACGGTAGAACCAGGTCTTGCCGAGGATTGTTTCTTCGTTCGAACTCATCGCGGTCGGGTGGTGGGCAGGGCGCGCGATTGTAGCGCCCCGCCGTCCGGCGGGTGTTTGCGTCAACCGGTCAGAGCGTTAGGGCGACGAAGAACGTCACGTCCTGCGCATGCCGCGAGGGCAGGTCCTCGACCAGGCCGGCGCGCAACGTCCATCCCGCATGCGCGTGCCAGGCGGTCGACA
>DASWPR010000308.1:0-5690 GCA_036398455.1 Dokdonella sp. | reverse complement strand
AAGGAAACGCCGGCCGAAGTGCAGCACAACGATCAAGTCGATCAGGAAAAAATCGCGGCACTGGCTCTGCAGAAAGCGCAGGAGCAACAGAAGATCGAGCAGGAAGAAAAGCAGCGCGCGCGGCAGGTGTTGCTGGACGAGGCTGAGAAGGAAAACAAGATCAAGGAAGAGAAGCGCAAGGAGCTGGCTGAAATCACCAAGCAGCGCATTGCTGCTGAAAAAGCGGTCAAGCTGGAAAACGAAAAACTCAAGCAGTTGTCCGACTTCAACCAGCGCAATACCGAAAAGCAGGAAGCGCAGCCGGAAGCAGAGCATGAAGCTCCCAAGGCAATGACTGGAGCGAACGGTCAGGACAACGATCTGGCCGCACGCTATTCCGCGGCCATCCAAGCTGCGGTGAAAGGCAGCTGGAATCGACCGGACAGCGCGCAGGCCGGACTGCGCTGCAGTTTGAATATCGTGCAGATTCCAGGCGGTGACGTGATTTCGGTGACGGTGGGTTCGCCCTGCAATGCGGACCCCGCGACACGCAATTCGATCGAACAAGCGGTGATGAAGGCGGCGCCACTTCCTTATCAAGGTTTCGAAAAGGTTTTCCAGCGCTCGGCCACCCTCAATTTCAGGTATGACGGATAAATCGATGATCAAGTGGAATGGATGGACCGCGAAATTATTCGTCGTGCTCGCGGGTATTTTTCTCGGCACGGTTTCGTTCGCTCAGAGCGGAGCTCTTACGATCGAGATTCCGGACGGCAGGGCCTCAGCGCTCCCGGTCGCAGTCGTCCCCTTCGGCTTCGAAGGCTCCAGCCAGCCGCCGGAGTTCAACCCCGGCGACATCGTCCGCGCCGATCTCGCGCGTTCCGGCCAGTTCCGGCCGCTGCCGAAGGAAAGCATCGTCGAGTTCCCGACGCGGCAGGCCGACGTCAAGTTCGGCACCTGGCGCCTGCTCAAGCAGGACTACCTTGTCGTCGGGCGCATGTCCGAATCCGGCGACGGCGCGCTGCGCGTCGAGTACGAGCTGTTCGACGTGGCCAAGCAGCAGCGTATCGCCGATGGCGCGATCAGCGGCCAGCGCACGGGGCTGCGCGATATCTCGCATCAGATCGCCGATGTCGTGTACGAGAAGATCCTCGGCGTGCGCGGCGCGTTCTGGACGCGCGTCGCCTACATCACCGCGACGGGCGCGCCGCCGAACTACCAGTACGCCTTGATGGTCGCCGATTCGGACGGCTACAACCCGCAGGTC
The DNA here is from genome assembly GCA_036398455.1 of Dokdonella sp. GTDB lineage: Bacteria > Pseudomonadota > Gammaproteobacteria > Xanthomonadales > Rhodanobacteraceae > Dokdonella_A. The sequence continues at coordinate 4,444 of DASWPR010000308.1, read as the reverse complement.
GTAGTGCGCTCGCGCGAGTCGCTGCTGTCGCCGTCGTGGTCGCCGGATGGCCGCAAGATCGCCTACGTCTCGTTCGAGAGCGGCAATTCGACGATCTACGTGCAGGATCTCGGCAGCGGCTCGCGCCAGGTCGTATCGAGCACCAAGGGCATCAACTCGGCGCCTGCGTTCTCGCCGGACGGCAACCGCCTGGCGGTGACGCTGTCCAAGGGCGGCAACCCGGACATCTACATCCTCGATCTCGGCAGCCGCCAGGCGACCCAGATCACCAAGCATTTCGCGATCGACACCGAGGCGCGCTGGGCGCCGGACGGGCAGAGCCTGTATTTCACCTCCGACCGCTCCGGCAAGCCGCAGATCTACCAGGTCTCGCCGAGCGGCGGGGAGCCGACCCGGGTCACCTTCGAGGGCCAGTACAACGCCAGCGCCAGCGTGGTCGACGCCAAAGGCATCAAGCTCGCAATGGTGCAGGGCAGCGGAAACGTGTATCGTATTGCGGTCCTCGACCGTGCGACGAACCAGTACACCCAGGTTTCGCCGGGCAGCCAAGATGAGCATCCCAGTTTCGCCCCCAACGGAAGCATGCTGCTGTATGCCGCTAGCGAAGGTTCGCGCGGCGTGCTCTACGCAGTATCCGCCGATGGCAGGGTGCGGCAGCGGCTCGGGCTCGCAGAGGGAGACGTGCGCGAACCCGTGTGGGGTCCGTTTCGTCAGCGTTGACACGTGGTAAACAAGCGGCCGCATGGATGGCCGCGCAAAACCTGAGTGATCGTGAAAGCTATGTCCAACCTACCCGCCCAGTTGAAGGGGAACACCATGAAGAACATCGTACGCGTTGCATTTTCCATCCTGCTCGTTGCCGGCGTTGCGGCCTGCGCGAAGAAGGCCGTCAAGCCGACGCCGGCTCCGGTCGACAATTCGTCGAGCCAGACCACGACGGCGTCGTCCGACAACGGCGGCCGCTACACCCAGGGCAGCCTCGACACCGACAGCTGCCTGCGTCAGCGCGTCGTCTACTTCGATCTCGACAAGAGCGAGATCAAGTCGGAATTCCAGGCCCAGATGTCCTGCCACGCCGCTTACCTGAAGCAGTTCCCGCAGGCGCGCGTGACGCTGGAAGGCAACACCGACGAGCGCGGTTCGCGCGAGTACAACCTCGGCCTCGGCGAGCGTCGCGGCAACGCGGTGCAGAGCGCGCTGAGCGCGGCCGGTGCCTCGTCCTCGCAGCTCAACGTGACCAGCTACGGCGAAGAGCGCCCGGTCTGCCGTCAGCACGATGAGTCGTGCTGGTCGAAGAACCGTCGCGTCGAGATCGTCTACACCGCGAAGTGATTCTGATGGTGCACTTGAAGTCCAGTGCAGTGGCAGCGGCGGCCTTGATGGCCGCCGTTGTCGCGTTTGCGCCTCCGGCACACGCACAGGCGCAGCGGCTGTCGCTGGCCGAGCGCGTCGATCGCCTCGAACAGCAGCAGTCGAACACGCAGAGCAGCGGCGGTGCGGTCGATCTGGTCAACCAGATCAGCGCGCTGCAGTCGCAGGTGCAGTCGCTGCAGGGCCAGGTCGAGGAGCTGAAGCACACGCTCGACGAGGCCAGGCAGCGCAGCAAGGACCAATACGTCGATCTCGACTCGCGCATCGGCCGTCTCGAAGGCGGCAATGGCGCGCCGGCACCCGCAGCGGCCGCCGGCCGTCCAGCGGCGCGCAATGACAATCCGCCCGATGTCGATCTTGGTGCGCCCGCCGCCGCGTCGAGGACGCCGCCAGCGCGCGATAGCCGGCCGGCTCCCCGTGCAGGCGTCAACGATCTTTCCGATGCCGACCGCGCCGCGGTTGCACCGGGCGAGGCTGCGAGCACGCAGGCGCCCGCGGCATCCGGCGATCCGGCCGTTGCGAACGCGACCTACAACGAAGCGTTTGCCGCGTTGAAGGATGGCCGCTACGCCGAATCGGCGCGCCGCTTCCAGGGCTTCATCGATCAGTACCCCGGCAGCGATCTGACCGGCAATGCGTATTACTGGCTCGGCGAGTCGTACTACGTGACGCAGAACTACAAGATCGCGCAGCAGTCGTTCGAGACCTTGCTGCAGCGTTATCCGAACAGCCTGAAAGCACCCGACGCCTTGCTCAAGGTCGGCTACAGCCAGTACGAGCTGAAGCAGTGGGACGCCGCCCAGGCGACCTTGAACCAGGTCGTGCAGACCTACCCGGACACCGTTGTCGCGCGTCTCGCGCAGGGGCGTCTGCGCGCGCTGAAGATGGAAGCGCGCCACTAGCGCATGAAGGCGGCCTCCGAGCGCATCGACGCGAACGTCGATGACGTCGACGCAACGTCGCCGGCGCAGTCCGAACCGCGCCTGCGCATCACTGAGATTTTCCATTCGCTGCAAGGCGAAGCCGATGCCGTCGGCTGGCCGACGGTATTCGTGCGCCTGACCGGCTGCCCGCTCCGCTGCGTCTGGTGCGACACCGAGTATTCGTTCCACGGCGGTCAATGGCGTTCGATCGCCGACGTGCTGGCCGAGGTCGCCCGCTATGGCACGCGGCACGTCTGCGTCACCGGCGGCGAGCCGCTGTCGCAGAAGCGCTGCCTGAGCCTGCTCGCGCAGCTGTGCGACGCGGGCTACGAAGTTTCGTTGGAGACATCCGGCGCCATCGATGTTTCCGGCGTCGACGCACGCGTGCGCAAGGTGCTCGACTTGAAGGCGCCGGGTTCCGGCGAGGTCGCGCGCAATCTATGGTCGAACCTCGCGGCGCTCACGCCTCACGACCAGGTGAAGTTCGTGCTGGCCGATCGCGCCGACTACATCTGGGCTTGCGAGCGCGTGAGCGAACATGGGTTGCCGCAACGTTGCCAGGTACTGTTCTCGCCGGTCTACCGTAAGCTGACGCCGCGCGTGCTGGCCGACTGGATTCTCGCCGACCGCCAGCCCGTGCGCCTGCAGATGCAATTGCACAAGCTGCTGTGGGGCGAGGAACCGGGAAGATAGGAATTCGCGAAAGTAGGGCGGCATGACGGGAAAAGCGACACGTGATACGCGATACGCGACGCCGTCCGCGACCTGCGCAAACCTCTCCGACCGTCATCCCGGCGAAAGCCGGAATCCAGTTCACCCGTACATCCGAAAACGCGATATCCCGCTCAGCCGAGTGCCTCGGCCGACCGTTGCGTCGCGATCACGTTGAATACTCCAAGCCTTGTCGACTCCAACGCCGTGAAACCTCATGCCCTCTGAACCTCAGCAAAAACGCGCCGTGGTCCTCGTCTCCGGTGGCATGGACTCCGCCGTCACCCTCGCGCTCGCACGCGAACAGGGCTTCGACAGCTACGCGCTCAGCGTCGACTACGGCCAGCGTCATTCGTCCGAACTGGAAGCCGCTCGCCGCGTTGCGCTGGCGCTCGGCGCACGCGCGCACAAGACCGTGCACGTCGACCTGCGCAGCATCGGCGGCTCCGCGCTGACCGACGACATCGACGTGCCCGACGACGGCGGCGCCGGCATCCCGGTCACCTATGTACCGGCGCGCAATACGATCATGTTGTCGGTTGCGCTCGGCTGGGCCGAAGTGCTCGGCGCGCAGGACATCTACTGCGGCGTCAACGCGGTCGACTATTCCGGCTATCCGGATTGCCGTCCCGAATTCATCGCCGCGTTCGAACGGCTCGCCAACCTCGCCACCAAGGCTGCCGTCGAAGGCGCCGCCTTGCGCGTGCACGCACCGCTGATCGCGCTCGGCAAGGCCGATATCGTGCGCGAAGGCCTGCGCCTCGGCATCGACTTCGCCGCGACGGTATCGTGCTACCAGGCCGACCCGGGTGGCCGCGCCTGCGGCCACTGCGACGCCTGCCGCCTGCGCGCCGAGGGCTTCGCCGCCGCCGGCGTGGCCGACCCCACGCACTACGTCTGAACTGCGCGTCTACTCCGTCGCGTACTGCGCCACGCCGTCGCCGAACGACCAGTTTTCCTTGCTCACCTCGACGAGGTTGATCACCACGTCGCCGCGCGACAGGCCGAGCCTTTCGTGCAAGCCGTCGGCGATCGCCTTGTAGAACGCGCGCTTCAGCTCGACGCTGCGGCCCGCATTCAAGGTGACTTGGATGATGACGCAATCGGCCGTGCGCGCGATCCCGAGGTAGGTCGGATCGGCGACGAAGTTCGCCGCCGGATGCTCGTGGATGATCTGGAAGCGATCGTTCTTCGGCACGTTCAGCGTATTGATCATTGCGTCGTAGATGACCTCGCCGATCGTGCGGCGGTATTCGACAGGCTTGCCTTCGACGAGATCGATGCGGGCGAGGGGCATGGGACGTTCCTGGCGCTGGGAAGGGAGCCGCGAATTTTAGGCGCTGACGGTGTAATTGTCCGGCTGGCGCGTTGCGCCGCGGGCGATTTCCGGCCGCCGCCGCAGCCTTGCCAACGACCGGCACGCAACGTCGCTGGACGCC